>NZ_JBHTCG010000013.1:0-230032 GCF_042665155.1 Sphaerisporangium rhizosphaerae
TTGCCGTGTCTGCCTGTGGAGGTGACGTCAGACACTCCGGGTCCTCCCGGGTGCAGTCGCCGGTGAAGCAGGAACTCCAGCCCGCGAGGGCCGGAATCCCCGTCCTTCAGGGCGGGGAGTAGTCAACGGATCCCTCTGTCGTGGCACCGCCGCCGGCCGGGTGCCGGCCGGCGGGTCGGCCGGGGGTCATGAGGCCGCGGGCACCTCGGCGGCCACGGGCTCGGCGGCGGGCGAAGCGGTCGCGGCGTCCTCGGCCCCGGCCGGGCGGAGGAAGGCGAAGGCCAGCAGCACCAGCCCGGCGAACAGGTAGCCCAGGGCGATCTGGCCGCCCGCGTTCCACGCGACCCGCTCGCCGTGGATCAGGCCGACGAACGACAGCGCCGCCCCGATGCCCGCGTACGCGGCGGCCCACAGGAACGAGCGGTCGATGATGAACGCAGCGATCGAGCCCAGCACCAGCCCGGCGAGCACCGCCCCGCCGCCGAGCAGGGCCGTGCCCTCGTAGACCGTGCCGCTCTGCGCGATGGCCGCGTACCCGACCTTCTGGGCGCTGGTGCCCGCCGCCGCCAGCGCGTTGTCCATGTAGCCCTGCGCCCAAGCGGCGACGTTCGGGATGATCGCCAGCACGACGGCGACGGCGTGCGCCCGCGGCACGGCCTGGAACGCCTGGGCGCCGATGAGCAGCCCGATGTACAGCAGGATGGGCACGATCGCCGGCGTCGGGAACACCGCGCCGAGCAGCGAGAACATGCCGAGGAAGCAGAAGGCCGCGATCACGACGCCGCTGGCCATGGAGTAGCCGCCGCGGCCGCCGGCCGACTTCCATCCCGGGTGGCCGATGTAGACCGCGGGCGGGAACGGCGAGCCGAGCACCGAGCCGACCACCGCGCCCGCGCCGTCGGCGAGCAGGACCGACCGCAGGTTGTAGGAGTCGCCCGCGGCGGCGGCGCTCTCGACGTTGCTCATGCCCTCGGTGAAGTTGTAGATGCCGAGCGGGATCGCGGTGGCCAGCAGCGGCGACACCTCGCGCAGCCCGTCGAGCAGCCGGCCGAGGTTGAAGGAGGGCAGGCTGACCGCGATGTCGCCGGCGGCCCGGCCGACGTCGGCCGGGTTCATGTACCCGCCGATCCAGGCGATGGCGGTGCCCGCGAGCAGCGCGGCCAGGCCGACCGGGATGCCGCCCGGCAGGCGCAGGTCGGTGAAGAAGCCGACCAGGATGATCACCAGCACGGGGAGCGCGATCCAGGCGGCCTCCCACATCTGCGCGGCGGGACGCATGGCGATGAAGGCGATCGAGATGCCCGCGAGCGTGCCGAGCATGGCCGCCCTGGGCGTGAACCGGCGGATGTAGGGGCCGACGAACGCGCCGATCACCACGATGAGGCCGATGATGAAGCACCACGCCAGCCCGGCGGCCCACGCCGTGAGGGGGTTCTTCGTCGTCAGGTACGTGGGCAGCATGATCACGAAGACGACGATGAACATGTGCGGCACGCTCGGCCCGTACGGCATCGCGCAGACGTCGTCGCGGCCCTCGCGGCGGGCCAGCCGCCGGGCCAGGTAGGTGTAGTAGAGGTTGCCGATCAGGAGCTGGATGCCCATCGCCGGCAGGATGACCCCGAAGACCTGCGCGCCGGGCAGGTGCACGACGCCGAGGCACAGGCCGCTCAGCACCAGCACGTTCACCATGACGTTGAAGCCGAGACCGAAGAAGGCGTTGGTGTCCCCGCCGACCCACCAGGGCAGGCGAGGCGGGGCTGACAGGGGGGTGGTGGTCGTGGTCATCGTGCGCTCCGCGCTTCTAGTGCCTTGAGGTAGTGGCCGGAGGGGGCGACCCACCCGAAGATGCCGCCCTGTGCCGCGATCATGTCGAGTCCGTGGCGCTGGAACTCCGGGAAGTAGGAGCCCACGCAGTCCGACAGCACCAGGCACTCGTAGCCCCGGTCGTTGGCCTCCCTGACCGTGGTGTGCACGCACACCTCGGTCGTGACGCCGGTGACGACCAGGCTGCGGACGTCCATGTCGCGCAGGATCTCGTCCAGCCCGGTGGCGTAGAAGGCGCCTTTCCCGGGCTTGTCGATGACCAGCTCCCCCGCGATCGGGGCGAGCTCGTCGATGATGTCGTGGCCGCGTTCGCCGCGGACCAGGATGCGCCCGTACGGGCCGGGGTCGCCGATGCGCATCGAGGGCGCGCCGCGGCGCAGCTTGGCGGGCGGGCAGTCGGACAGGTCGGGCAGGTGCCCCTCGCGGGTGTGCACCACGGGCACGCCGGCGGACCGGGTGGCGGCGAGTACCTCGCGCAGCGGGGGGATGACGTCCTGGAGCAGGGTCACGTCGTTGCCCAGGCTCTCCCCGAAGCCGCCGGGCTCGACGAAGTCGCGCTGCATGTCGATGACCAGCAGGGCGGTGTGCGCGGGGTCGAAGCCGTAGGGATACGGCTGGGCCTCGACGAGAAGCGGATCGGACACGTTGGCCTCCGTTCCTCCGATTCCTCCCTTGTCGATTGTCGACAGGATTGTGTCGGGGGTTCTTCGGCCCGGTTACGCTTCTGTTAGCCGCTCTGCCCGGGTACGGGTCGCGGCCTTCTCGGGCCGGGGTTCGCCGGCCTTCTGCCGGGGTCTCCTCGAACGCCGGGTCTTCCGAGCGCCGGAGCCCCCTCGAACGCCAGAGTCCCTTCGACGCCTGGACCCCTCGAACGCCCGGACCCCCGAACGCCGGTGACGGGAGCAGCGCCGGGTGGCTGGCCCGGAGTGGGTGGATCTCCGCCGCTTTCCAGGTCAGCCGATGTAGGTTCGGGCTCCGTGCGCGGCGAGGGCCGCGACGACCGTCGCGGGGTCGCCCGAGGCGACCGCCTCGTACAGGCGCCGGTGGCGCACCACCCCCTCCGACGGCGTGCGCTGCTCGGCCTCCCTGCGCAGGTTGGCCGCCATGTACAGCTGCAGCTTGGACACCACCGGCTCGTAGGCCAGCAGCAACTGGCGGTGGCCCGCCAGCGCCACCAGCGCGATGTGGAACCGCCGGTGCGCCTCGTTCTCGGCCAGGGCGTCCCCCGCCTCGACCGCCCCGCGCATGCCTTCGAGCGCCTCGGCCAGCCCCGACAGGTCGTGCGCCCCCGACGGGGGCAGCGCCGTCCACACCGCGTAGCGCTCCAGCACGTCGCGCAGCCCGAACAGCTCGTCGACGTCCTTGCTGGACAGCTCGGCCACCCGGACCCCGCGCCGGGGCAGGTGCTCGACCAGGCCCTGCTGCGCGAGCGAGCGCAGCGCCTCGCGCAGCGGCGCCCTGCTGGTGCCGAAGCGCTGGGTGAGCTGCTCCTCGATCAGTCGCTCGCCCGGGGCCAGCGCCCCGCTGAGTATCTCGTGACGCAGCCGCCGCATCGACAGCTCGACGAGGCTGGGGGAGTCGAGGACCCCGTCAGATTCCACCCGCACACCTCCCGGGGCCCATTGTCCGCGAGCCTCAGACGCCGTTCGCGCTCGCCCCGTCGAGAAGGACCCGGGCGCTGCCGTAGCGGGCGGCGTCGCTCCTGTCGCCGAGGACCGCCCCGACCAGCGTGTGGCCGCCGCGCACCGAGGTGAACAGCAGGCAGTAGCCGGCCGGGCGCGTGTAGCCGGTCTTCAGCCCCTGCGCCTCGTCGGGCAGCAGGCGGTTGGTGTTGCGCCAGACGTGGGCACGGTGCACGGCCGTCTTCCCGGTCGCGTACCGCGCGGTGCGGGCGATGGTGGCGATGACCGGGTCGGCCAGGACGGCGTTGGCCAGCCTCACCTGGTCCTGCGCGGTGGAGCGGTCGCCGCCGGGCTTGGGCAGCCCGTCGGCGTTCTTGTACACGGTGTCGCGCATGCCGAGCGTCTTGGCCGCGCGGTTCATCTTCGCCACGAAGCCTTTCACGCCCGGTCCGTAGCGCCGGGCGAGGGCGTTGGCGGCGTCCGCCCCGGACGGCAGCATCAGCGCGTACAGCAGGTCGCGCACGGTCAGCCGCTCGCCGGCCCGCAGCCCGGCGTGGGTGGCGCCGTTCGCGGCGGCGTGCCTGACGTCGTCCTTGGACACCGTGACGAGGTCGTCCAGCGACGCCGAGCGGCGCACCACGTACGCGGTCATGACCTTGGTCAGGCTGGCCACGGGAACCCGGCGGGTCTGGCGCCTGGCGTATTCGACCGTCCCGGCGGTGACGTCGACCAGGTAGGCCTCCTTCGCCGTGACCGCCGCCGCGCCGGCCCGGCCGCTCGCGGGCAGCGCGGCGCGGGTCGCGCTCGTGGAGGGAGCGGCGGTCATGGCGCTCACGGTTCCTGCGGCCGGGGCGGTCGTGGACATCGTCGCCCCAGCGGCCCTCGCGGGCGCCGTGAGGGCGGCCGGGGGGCGCGGCGCCGGGCCCGCGAGGGCCGGGCCGGCCGGGCCGGCCGTGATCAGGGCCGCTACCAGGATAGGGAGAACCGCCATGCGCATCCCGTTATGATCCCATGCCCACCAATCTGGGCATGCGCATTGACGCGAGATGCCCGGGCGGCGATCGTGGTACTTTCCGCCCGCGCGATCCCGGCCCCCGCACCGGCCCCCGTCGCGACTGCAAGCGGACGGCAAGTAGGAGACAACCAGCCCCGCGTACACCTGAGGGTGAACGAAAGGGGCGGGGCATGAGAGCGGGGCGCAGCATGGAGCCGGTACGCCGTCTGGCGCCGATCATGGCAAGCGGCGTGGCGAGCGTCTTCAAGCTGCTGATCGCGACGCTGGCCTTCTGCGGCGCCTACTTCGGCGTGGCGGCCACCGGCGGGCCCGCCGTCCCGGCGCGGGCCGGCGAAACGGCCGTCGGCGAGCAGGTCAGGACCGTCACCCTGTCCGCCCAGGCCATGCCGGTCGAGATGGGCCGCGCGCCGAGGCCCGGCCTGGTGACGGTCGGCGCCGCGGAGCCCGGCGCGCCCTGCCCGCGCGCCTACCACGCGCAGAGCTTCCTGGCCGCCGGCGCCGGCCGTGCCGCCGCCTACGAGTGGAGCCTGCGGCGCTGGAACCCCGGACGCCACGCGTGGAAGACCGTCAAGGTCTCCGCCGCCGGCCGGGTTCTGGGCGGGCCGCGTACCGTCGAGTGGCGTCCCCGCGTCGCCGGCGCCCCGGGCTGGTACCGCGTCGAGCTCGCGGTGACCGGCGGCCGGACGATCGCCGGCGAGAGGTTCAAGGTCACCTGCTGAGGGCAGGACCCCGGAGCCACGTGCCGGCCGGACCGGCGCGGCCCGGCCGGCACGCGGCAAAGATCGGTATGACCGCTCTGAGAAGCACAACGCCGCGGCCCCCCACGCCGAGAACACGCGGCGTCCCGTGGCGCCGGTGCCGCGGCACCCGCACGCCACGCCCAGAGCACCGCCCGGTGCCCGGGCCGCGCCCGGATCACCGGCCCCGCCCCCTGCCTTCACCGGTGAAGGCAGGGCGGGTCAGACGGTTCCCAGGCCCTTTCGCGCCGCCGTGACCCAGCGGGGGACGCCGACCCGTTCGGCCACCGCCAGCGCCTTCTCATAATGCCTGCGCGCGTCCTCCGGCTGCCCGAGGTGCATGGCGAGGTCGCCGAGCGTCTGCGCGACCGGCCACAGCGCCACGACGCCGGTGCCGGCGCCCGCGATGCGGTCCGACAGCGGGCCGAGGGTCGAGTAGGCGTCCTGCATGCGGTCGCGGTCGCCGAGCAGCATCCCGGCCAGCGCCCGCCACGTCGTCGCCAGCTCGTACAGGAAGTCGGCGCGGACGGGGGGCCGGATGGCCGCGATCGCCCGCGCGTCCTTGGTGTGGCCCGCCGAGGCCAGCGCGACGGCGTAGGCGTCCAGCGTCCACTTTGCGCCGCGCCGGTGCGCCTCCTCCAGGGCCTCGACCATGTCGGCGGCCCTGCCGTCCACCAGGTGCAGGCAGAACGTCGTGATCAGCGGCAGGTCCTGGCGGCCCTCCAGCATGCCGGCGCGCGCCGTGAGCCGGGCGGCGTCGCGGTAGGCGCGCTCGGCGCCGGCGTAGTCGCCGGTGATCATCATGCGCATGCCGGCGTACCAGGCGCCCACCGCCGACGGCGCCGGCAGGTCGTACCGCCTGGCCAGCCGCTCGGCCGAGCTCATCTGCGCGTCGGCCTCGGCGAAGTCGCCGCGCGCCGCCGCGCACTCCATCAGCACCAGGTGGGCCAGCGCCCGCACCGCGATCTGCCCGGACGCGGCGCCGACCTCCAGCAGCTCGCGGCCGATGGCCTCGCGCTCGTCGACCACCGTGATCACGTACGACTGGCGCAGCCGGCCGCTCAGCGCGACGGCGAGCAGCGCCGGGTCGCCGCTCTGCCGGGCCAGCTCCTCGGCCTCCAGCGACGCCTCGTACCCGCGGCCGGTGGCCGAGCCCTCCAGCTCCAGCGCCAGGGTGGCCAGCAGGCTCGCGCGCAGCGACTGCTCGCTCGGCGGCAGCTCGATCAGCGCCCGCTCGGTGACGTCGACGATCTCCCACGCGGTGCGGGTGAGGTCGCGGGCGATGCCCTTGTAGGGGACGGCCACCGACGCGGCGATGCGCGCGGTCAGCTCCAGGTCGCCGAGCGGCAGGGCGGCGTCCATCGCCTCGCGGCGGCGGGCCCGCGCCGCCGTCATGTCGCCGCACAGCGCCAGCGCCTTGATCAGCCGGAGCTGGAGCATCAGCCGCTCCTTGGGCGGCCCGCCCGTGGGGTGGGCGCGGTCGAACGCCGCGATGGCCCGCTCCCACAGCGTCGCGGCCTCCCGGTGGGCGAAGCGCCGCTCGGCCTGCTCGGCGGCCAGGCCCGCGTAGTGGACGGCCTTGGCCGCGGTCTCCACCGTGCCGGCGGCGTCGTAGTGGTGGGCGAGCGCCGCCACGTCCGACCGCGACCGGCTCTCGATGACCGAGGCGACGGCCGCGTGCAGGCGGGACCTGCGCAGCCGCGAGGCGTCGGAGTACAGCGTGTCGCGGACCAGGTCGTGGTCGAACCGCAGCATGCCCGGCCCCGGCTCGGTGACCAGGCCGGCCAGCAGCCCGGCCTCGACGGCGTCGACGACGGCGTCCTCGTCCCCGGAGATGTCGACCAGCACGTCGATGTCCACGTCACGGCCGATCACCGCGGCCTGCAGCAGGATCTGCTGGGCCGTCGCCGGAAGGCGGGCGATGCGGCGGCGCAGCACGTCGCGCACGCCGGAGGGCACCTCGGAGATGACCTCGGCGGCGGTGGCGCGGCCCCCGGTGGACTCGGAGTCCAGCAGCCGGACGGTCTCGCGGACGAAGAACGGGTTGCCGCCGGTGCGTTCGACGATCGTGCCCAGGGCCTCCTCGTCGACCTCGCGGACGCAGGTGGCGCGCACCAGCTCGGCCACGGCCTGCTGGTCGAGCCCTTCCAGGCCGACCCGCACCGGCCCGAGCCGGGCCAGGGCCGCCAGCACGTCGGACTGCTGGTCGTTGAGCTCGCCGTCGCGGCAGGTCACCACGAGCAGCACCCGGCCGGTGGCCAGCAGGCTGGGCAGCGCGCGCAGCATGGCGAGCGTCTGGTCGTCGGCCCAGTGCAGGTCTTCCAGGGTGAGCAGCACGGGCGCCTCGCGGGCGATGCCGGCGATGTAGCCGCCGACCGCGCGGTGCAGCCGGAAGCCGCCGGAGGCCTGGTCGTCCTCGTCGGCGGGGGCGGCGTCGTCCAGCAGCGGCGCGAGCAGCGGGCCGTACTCGCCGGCGCCGCGCACCGCGACCAGCGCGCGCAGGACCTCCACCCACGCCCAGCCCGGCGGGGTGGCGCTGCTGTCGGGGCAGCCTCCCGAGGCGGTGATCCAGCCCTGGCGGGCGAGTTCCTGGCCGAGCTGGCGCACCAGCGTGGTCTTGCCCGCGCCGGGGTCGCCGCCGACCACAGCGGCGGTGAAGCGCCCGGACAGGGCGTGCGGCGCGGCGCCGGTCAGCCGGGCCAGCTCGGCGTCCCGGCCGACGAACGGCTCGGCGGGCAGCGGCGGGACGTCCGCGGCGGGGCTCTCGGCGCGCGGCGGCCAGGTGCCGCCGGGCTCGGCGAAACGCTGCTGCCGCTGCGGGACCGTCAGCTCCAGCCCTGGATCCTGGGACAGGATGTCGGACTCCATCTTGCGCAGCGCGGGGCCCGGGTCGATGCCGAGCTCGTCGGCCAGCATCGTGCGGGCCCGCCGCAGCGCGGCCAGGGCGTCGCCCTGCCTGCCGCAGCGGTACAGGCCCAGGGCCAGCAGCCGCCAGCCCTCCTCGCGCAGCGGATGCTCGCCGGTCAGGGCCTCCAGGTCGGGCACGGTCTCGGCGTGCAGGCCCAGGCGCAGGCCCGCGTCGGCGTGGCGCTCGCGGGCCACCAGCCGCAGCTCGGCCAGCCGGTTGACCTCCGCCTCGGCCCACTGCTGCTCGGCGAAGTCGGAGTAAGGGGTGCCGCGCCACAGGCCGAGCGAGGTCTCAAGGCCCGAGCGCGCCGGCTCGGGATCGTCGTTGTCCAGGTACTTGCCGGCCGAGCGCACCATCGACTCGAAGCGAAGCGCGTCGACCTGGTCGGGCGCGGTGCGAAGCGCGTACCCGGAGGCGACGGTGACCAGCAGGCGGTTGGGGCCGCCGCGCGGGCGGCCGGGCTCAAGGACGCGGCGCAGCCGCGAGATGTAGACCTGCAGCCCCGACTGGGCGCCCTTGGCGGCCTCGTCGCTCCACAGGTCGAACAGCAGTGTGTCGACCGGCACCACCTGGCCGCGCGCGACCAGTAATCGCGCCAGCACGGCGCGTTGCCGAAGCCCGCCGAGGTCGACCTCACCGTCGCCGTCGTCGTACGCCTCGACCGGCCCAAGAACGCGGAACGTCACCATGTCAGCCGCCACGCTATGCGGGCCCGTCGAGCGCGCACAAGCTATTCGTCAAGGCCCGCCTTCCTTCTCTCGCCGCGCCGTCGCGGATGCCTCGGGCGGCCCACGGGTGTGACGAGGCTACAGGACGGGGAACGCACGGCGACAACGACGTGGCAGGGGGTATCGGCCCGCACTTCGGCCCGGTGGCGCCGCGCGTCCGCGCCCGGGTTCAGGCGTGGGACGCGGGCTCGGGCGAGCGGTCGTTACCGGCCGGTCTGCGCCGCAGCAGCGACCACGCGCCGAGCGCGAGGCCGCCCCAGGGGATCTCGATGGTGTAGGTCCAGAAGCCGAACAGGATCGCCGCCGCGGTCGCCGGGCCGGGCTGCTGGCCGAAGGCGATCAGCAGCGCCGCCGTGCCGCCCTCCATGATGCCCGCGCCGCTCGGCGTGACCAGGGCGCTGGTGAGCACCCGGCTGACCGCGAAGACCGCGACGGTCTCGGCCGGTCCGGGGTAGGCGCCGGTGGCCACCGCGCAGGCCGCCATCATCAGGCACTGCATCACCAGGAAGCCCACCATGCCGAGGGAGAGCCCGGGCCAGCGCCGGTGCACGATGCCGGCCGTGTCGGCGCGCAGGCGGTGGACGGCGTCCGCGGCGTAGTGCTCGGCCGGGCGCAGCCTGCGGGGCAGGACGCGCAGCGCGCCGTCGGCGGCGCGGCCGAGCAGGTCGGCGGCCCGCTCCCAGTAGAGGGCGGCGGCCACCACGGCGACCAGCACGAGGATCGACACCGCGCCGCCCCAGGCCGCGCTGGTGACCCGGGGGTCGGGGATGCGTCCGGCGACGAGCAGGGCGATGATGCCGGCGGCCGGCAGGATGAACCGGAACAGGGTGTTCCAGATGCCGGTGACCAGCGTGTAGACCACGACGGGACGGGTGGCGAAGCCCCAGCCCTTGGTCATCCCGAAGGTCAGCGCCACGCCGGCCGCCCCGCCGAACGGCAGCAGGTTGCTGACCGCGCTGCCCGCGGCGTTCAGCGTGAGCGCCTGCAGGTGGGTGAGGCCGGGCAGGCCCGAGGTCATCACGAAGGTGTAGGCGTACAGGCTGAGCAGCCACAGCACGGTCATCAGCAGGATCATCGGCCAGCTCAGGGCGGCGAAGCGCGCCCCGATCTCGCTCCAGCTCACCTGCGCGCCGGTGAGCGCGTGCACGATCTGCGGCAGGAACACCACGAGCAGGACCGCCAGGGCCAGGGAGGCCACCGAGAGGCCGGCCTGCACCCATCTGTTCCTCATCAGTGCTCTCCATGTCCGTTCACGGGCCGCCCGTCGCGGCCCCCGCCGATGCGCGATCCCAGTCTGCCGGGCCGTCGCGGCGCCCATCTCCTCCGCAAGGACGAGATGGCCCCTAGCCCGCCTCCCCGGCGGCCTCCTCCACGGCCCGCGCCGCCGCCCCGGCCTCCGGCAGGTCGTCGAAGGGATGCGTGCGCCGGGTGCCCGGCGGCAGGTCGCGGCGGACGTACCACTCGGTGCCGAAGATCAGGCGGTACAGCGGGCCGGGGATCCGCAGCATGACCGCCAGCGTGCGGTCGCTCCCGCCCCCGCTCGCCTGGCTGGCGTGGGCCGCCATGCTGGCCCGTTTGACCCTGGCGAACCTGCGCACGTTGACCCGGTGGGTGATCACCTCGCCGGGGGAGTAGGCCCGTTCGAAGGAGCGCACGTCGAACTCCGGCGGGAAGCGGTAGAAGCGCTGGGCGAGCCGCAGGCCCCGCAGCAGCGGGTCGCGGTTGACGGTGGCCTCGAGCAGGATCGGGGTGCCGGCGATGCCCGCCGCGCGCTGCCCCACCCGGTACACCTGCACGTGGTCGGGGTGGCCGTACCCGCCGGCCGGGTCGTAGATGGTCAGCAGGTCGGCGCCCTCCTCCCGCAGGACGGCCGCGAGCCGCTGGGCGGCCTCCTCGATGTCGGCGTCGATGAAGGCGTTCTCCGGCCGGTCGTCGCCGACGCCGCCGCCCTCGCCGAGGCCGGAGTCGCCGTAGCCGAGCAGCACCACGCGGGCCACCCCGAGCACGGCGGCCGAGGCGTACAGCTCGGCGGTGCGCGCCTCGGCCAGCTCGTCGCCGTGGGGCAGGTCGGCCAGGCCGCGCTCGCCTGCGGTCGCCACGACGAGGACGACCCGATGGCCCTCGGCCGCCAGCATCGCCATGGTCCCGGCGGTCAGCAGCGCCTCGTCATCGGGATGGGCGTGGAAGAACACCGCGGTACGTGCCACGCCGCCATGATTCCACGGCGCCGCCGCCGCGCTCTCCGCCGCCTCCCACGCGGTGCCTCCAGAAGCCCTCCGCAACGCTTCAAGAACCAGCCGCCCCCGGCTCGCGCCCCCGGCTCGCGCGTTTGATGCCGGTGGCGGCCTCTGCCAGTCTGGCGGGGTGCGGATCCTTCACGTGAGTGACTGCTACCTGCCCCGGCTCGGCGGCATCGAGGTACAGGTGGCCGACCTGGTGCGGTCGCAGGCCGAGGCCGGACACGACGTCGAGGTCGCCACGGCGACCCCGGGCGAGCGCCTGCCCGGCGTCCACCGCATCGTGGCGCCGATGCCCTTCGACCTGCCCGTCCATCCCCGCGGCGGGGTGCACCTGCTGCGCCTGATGGCCGCCCGCCGCCCCGAGGTCGTGCACGTCCACACCGGCGCGGCCTCGCCGTTCGCGTGGATGGGGGTGCGCGCGGCCGTCCGCGCCGGGCTGCCGGTCGTGGTCACCGTGCACAGCATGTGGGACCCGGTGACGCGCACGATGTACCGCGGCCTGGACTCGCTGTTCGGCTGGACGTCGTGGAGCATCGTGGGCACCACGGTCAGCCACGCCGCCGCCCGCCCGATCCGCGCCGTCACCGCCGGGCGGGTCCCGGTCGACGTGGTCTCCAACGGCCTTGACGTCTCCACCTGGCGGCCGGAGGGGGAGGCGCCGCCGAGGGAGGGCGACGAGGTGCACGTCGTGGCGGTGGGCCGGCTGGCTCCGCGCAAGCAGCCGGTGCGCCTGCTCAAGCTGCTGCTGGAGGCCAGGCGGCGGGTGCCGGCGGAGATCCCGATGCGGGCGACCCTCGTGGGCGACGGCCCCGCGCGCGGGTCGATGGAGCGGTTCCTGCGGTCCCACGGCATGCAGGGCTGGGTGTCGCTGCCGGGCCGTTACTCGCGCGAGCGCATTCGCGAGCTGCTGGCCTCGGCGGACGTCTTCGTGGCGCCGGCGCCACGGGAGTCGTTCGGCATCGCGGCCCTGGAGGCGCGGGCGGCCGGCGTGCCGGTGGTCGCGCGGGCGCAGAGCGGCGTGGCCGACTTCGTGCGTCCCGGCAAGGAAGGCCTGCTCGGACGGTCCTTCGACGAGCTGGTCCGCGCGGTGGCGCGCCTCGCACGCGACCGCGAACTGCGCGAGCAGATCGCCCGGCACAACAGAGAGACCGAACTCACGCGCTGCACATGGCCGGCGGTCCTCGAAGGCTTCGAACACTGCTATGCCTCGGCGAAGTCCGCCGTGGAAATGCGCGGGCCGGAAGAATCCGGCGGGAAAAGGTTTTAGCGGGCGTTAGAAGGGAAGAGTGCGGCCGGTAGGGCTGCGGAGGTTTAGAAGGGAAGGACGCGGCCGGAAGGGCTGCGGAGGTCCAGAGGGCTCGGACGGCGCGTGGGCCTCGGCCGGGGTGTGATGAGAATCCGTTTCATGTCCTTCTCCTTCGGTACGGGCTCACACTTCCCTCGTCACTCGTCGGCGGGCAGGTCCGTTGCCTCAGTGGTGACTCCGCGGTCGGGGCGAGGTGCGTGGGACCCGACCTCACCTCCTGTTTACCCGCTATTGGGCTGCCGCAGACGCTTTCGACCCCAGTTTCTCCGATCTTGATGTGCCGCGTAACCCCTAGCTCTCCCCAGCAGGGCCGATTACGGCCCTTTCGCAGGCTCCTGCGAAGACGCATGTTCATGTGGACGTATTCAAATCCTAAAAACGCGATGTTTCCAGCGATTATCGAACGTGTTGCGGGTGCCCGCCCCGCGATGGCCGGTGCGGGCCCGCGTATTCGCCGCCGTGAGCCCTCCGGGACCGTCCGTGAAGGGCGCGGCGTCGGTGAACGGCCGGGGTGATCCGCCCGCGATGGATTCCCCGAAGGCGCCGGTACGGGCGCGACCGCGCGCGGCGGCCGCCGCGGGCTCGGCGGCTCAGTGGACGGCGTTCCACACGGTGATGGCGGTGCGCCATGCGAGCAGGGTCATCTCGAGTCCGAGGCGCAGCCACTCGCGGCGTTCGCGGCCGGCCCACCGGGTGCGGTGCTTCTTTCGCCTGTCGGCCATCTGGCCCCCCTTTCCATGCCGGTCTCCGGGGGCGGGGAGCGGGGCGCGCGCCCTCGTCGCCCGCCGTGTCCGGGCGTCCGCGCGGGTGCCGTGAACTTCTGCCCGGGGACCGGGGGGCTGGTCGGCGGGCCGTTCCGGATGCAACCTGGCCGGGCGCGTCAATAGGCGTTCCGCGTGCGCCCGCAGTGCCGGACGGCGCGAGGCGCTCACCCGGGTGAAGCTGTTCTCCCACGTCAGGCGCACGCGCGGTTATTGACATGATCGTACCCGTCGGTAACGACCTTGAACCTCCCGGCGGGCCCGCCGTTTCCGGGCGTGTCGCGGCGGGGCCGTGCCGCCCCGGGGCCGGGGTCAGCGGTGGCGCAGGATGAAGTCATCCTCCTCGTCGCCGGCGCCGACGCTGCCGACCGCCCACAGGCCGCCGGCGCCCGGGACGCGGGCGATGCCGGTCCTGCGGACGTCGTCGGACTCCTCGTACTGCTGGCCCTCCCGGTGCTCGCGCACCAGCGGGCCGTACGACCGCGACCACCCAGTCCCGTCGAAGTGGAGGAACAGCGCCTGGCCCGAGTGGTCGGCGTCGACGCCGCTGATCCACACATCGCCGGGACCGGAGCCCGTGACGCCGTCGAGCGCGCCGCCCGGCACCGGCACCTCGACGCTCCGCCAGGCGAGGCCGTCCCAGTGCAGGACCAGCGGGGTCCGCGGCGTCCGCGGGCCGCCGCCGGGGGCCGTCACGGCGCCCACCGCCCACACGTCGTCCGGACCGGCCGTCCATACCCCGCGCAGCACCCCGCCGGGGATCGCCGGGGTGCGGGCCCGCTGCCACGACTGGATCGCCGTGCCCGAGACGGCGCTGCCGTGCCAGATCATCGGACCGCCCTGCGCGTCCGGCGCCGCGGCGTCGTTGCCGACCGCCCACACGTGGCCGGTCGTGGCGGTCACGGCCGTGAAGTACCCGTCGGCGCGCAGGGCGTTGCGGAAGCCCCGCCCGGTCCACTCGGTGATCACGCCCTGTGTGGTGTTGCGGCCGGCCAGCCACGCGTGGCCGCCGTGCGCGGCGACGTCGGACAGGACGTACTCCTCGGCCACCCCATAGGGATGCCGCGGCGTCCAGCGCGTGCCGTCCCAATGTGCCGCGTACGGGCTGTCACCGGCGCCGACGACCCACACGTCGCGGGCGCCCGCCGCGCTCACCCCGAGCAGGCGCCCGGCGTCACCGGCCCCCTCCGGCGTCTCGGTCCAGCGCGTGCCGTCCCAGTGCTGCAGGGCGGGGCGGCCCTCGCTGTCCTCGGCGCCGTCCTTGTACCCGACGGCCCAGGCGTCGCGCGGGCCGCTCGCCGCGACGTCGAGCAGCGCGGCGGCGCCGCCGAGGCGGGCGCCGGCGAAGAGCTTCCAGTGCGGAGAAGCGGCCGTCCTGCCCGTGGCGGCGGGGCTCGGGCCGGTCGTCGCGGCCCCGCCGGGGGAGCCGGCGCCCGTGGCGGTGGAGGTGGCCGCGCGCGCGGGCGGCGCGCCGTCCTGGTCGCCGGCGCAGGCGGGCGCGAGTGCCAGGGCCAGGCAGGCCACCGCGAGCGGCCATCGGAGCGTTGTCCCCATGGGACGGCATGCTCGCAGGAAGCCCCCTGGCCACGCCACCGTCGCCACGCGTGCCGCCCGGCGTGGCGTGCCGCTCGGTGCGGCGGCTCCCGCGTGACGGCTCGCGGGGTGGCCGCCCCAGGCCGGGGAACGCGGGCGGTCAGAGGGTGGGGTCGAGCCGGCGGGCGACGTCCTGGTACACCCCGAGCAGCAGATCCCAGAACCGGGGGACGTCCAGGCCGGTGCCCACCAGCGCGTTGGGCACGCGGTCGCCGAGGTCGAAGTGCGTGACGGTCATCCCCGAGGTATACCGGCCGGCCGTCTCCACCTGCACCAGCGCCGGCACCACCTCGACCAGCGTGGGGTCGATCAGGTAGGCGATCGCGCACGCGTCGTGGATGGCCGGCCCTTCCTCGGCGGTGACCATCCCGTAGAACTCCACGCACGGCACCAGCAGGTCGGCGCCGAGCCGGCCCATCGCGCGCATGCGGTCGACGACCTCGCCGACGGCGAGCGCCCGCCGGCTCACGTCCAGCCCGATCATGGTGACCGTCCAGCCGGCGTCGAACACGATGGCCGCGGCCTCGGGGTCGGCGGCGATGTTGAACTCGGCGGCGGGGGAGAAGTTGCCCCGGGTGGAGGAGCCGCCGAGGATGGCGAACTCGCGGGCCCATTCGACGATCCTCGGCTCGCGCAGCAGGGCCAGCGCCACGTTGGTCAGCGGGCCGATCGCGACCAGCGTGACCTCGCCTGGCGCGGCCCGCAGGGTGTCGATGATGAAGTCGGCGGCGTGCCCGTCGTCGGCGGGGAGCATCGCCTCGGGCAGGACGGCTCCGCCGAGTCCGTGCTCGCCGTGGACGGACGCCGCGTTCACCGGGGTGCGCAGCAGGGCGCCGGCGCTGCCGGGGACGACCGGGACGCCGGGGAAGCCGAGGAACTCGCGCAGCCGCAGCGCGTTGCCGGTCGTGTGCCCCAGGTCGACGTTGCCCCCGACCGTGGTGATCCCCAGGATCGAGAGCGCGGGGCTGCCGTGCGCGAGCGTGATCGCCAGGGCGTCGTCGATCCCCGGGTCGCAGTCGATGATGATCTTCTTGGGCGCCACATCTGTAGCTTGGACGACGCACGACAATTCCGGCAAATCTCCGTAGCTCGGCCGGTGGCCGGTCGCCGTCTCCGGGTCCGCGTGCGGACCCGCCGGAACGTGTACGGCTCGCGCGGGGCGTGGTCGCGCGAGCCGTACGGTCTGGGGTCAGCGCCGGATGACGTGAAGGACGCTGGCGATGCGCTCCGCCGCCGTGACGATGTCGGAGGCGTGGCCGATGCGGCCGGCCCACGACAGCCAGAACCACCACTCGCCGTCGGCCGCGTTGGCGGCCAGGACGTCCTCGGTGACGGCCGGGGCCATGGGGTTGATCACGCGCAGGCGCGGATACAGGCCGGTGCGGGCCGTCAGGCGCACCTGGAACGCGTGCGCTTCGAGCTGCGCGGCGAGTCGCTCCAGGTGGTCGAGTGCCTCAGCCGAATGAACGCTCGGTTCTGCGGTTCTCATCTTTGGTCTCCAGCGGGGACATCGGTGACCGGATGGGGACCAGACTGAACCCGGCCGCTCCTACCGGCAATCGGAGCAAATCCACTGATAAGTGGAATACCGTCGATCGGACCGGAGGTTTACGTGGAAACCACGCGGATGCCCAGGCATCAGTCCCATAACGCTGTGGGCTAATAGGTGCCGGCTGGTTAACATCGGGGAAACATCCGTAAGGCCGAACACTCCAGTGGCGGAGGGCGAGAGATGGCCCGTGGAGAACACTCCCCGGCGTGTGCGCGACGCTGGCGCGAGCAGGCCGTGTCCCGCCAGTGGACCCTGTGGCAGACCGCCCAGGCCATCAACGGCTGCTGCGGGGTCAGCCTGCTCAAGGCCCACCGCCTCGCGCGCGGCTGGTCGGCCCGGCAGGCCATCGAAGAGCTCGAACGGCTCTGCGAGGCCCACTCCCTCGGGCTGCCGCGCGCCAGCATCGACCTGCTGAACGCCTGGGAGAACAACCGCGCCCGCCCCCGGCCGCAGACCATCGACCAGATCGCGCGCCTGTACTCCGCCAACGCCGTGCGCCTCGGCCTGGCCGCCGACTACTGCGACGACGGCGAGGGGCCGAACGTCGTGGTCGTCGCCGCCGGCCACACCATCCCGGCCCCCGCGCTCCCCGTCGAGGACGCCGCCCAGCCCCGGCCGCGCCCGGCGGCCGACGACTCAGGCGACGAGGCCGAACGCCGCGCCCTGTTCCACCACGCGCTGCTCAGCTCCGGTCTGCCGCTCAACGGCCGCCTGCTCGCCGAGGTCGAGCGCACCCGCCAGGACGTCGACCGCACGCTCGCCGCCGCCACCGTCAGCGAGGACCAGCTCGACCGGCTCGACGAGCAGGTCCTGCGCTACCGCCGCGAGTACATCAAGAGCGCGCCGCTGCCGATGCTGTACCGCCTGATGCTGGAGATCGCCGACGTCCGCAGGCTGGTCTCGGCCCGGCAGCCCGCCGCCACCCAGCGCCGCCTGCTGAACGCCACCACGATGCTCGCGCTGCTGTCGGCCGACGCGCTCATGAAGCTCGGCGACACCCGTCAGGCCCACGCCTGGTACGGCACCGCGCGGGCCGCCTCCGACGACATGGGCGAGGTCCGGCTGCGCGCGCTCGTGCGCGCCCAGGAGGCCATGCTGCCCTACTACTACGGCGACCTCACCGAGACCGTGCGGCTGGCCCGCGAGGCGCGGATGCTGGCCGGGAGCGCTCCAAGCTCGCCCGCGGCCCTGGGCGCCGCCGCCGAGGCGCGGGCGCTGGCCCGCATGGGCGAGCACCAGGCCGCCCGCGTCGCGCTGGCCGAGGCCGAGCGCATCTTCTCGCGGATGCCCCGCGAGGGCGCCGACCACCTGGCCTTCCGCTTCTCCGAGCGGCGGCTGCAGTTCTACCGCATGGGCACGTTGATCGAGCTCGGCGAGGCCGAGCAGGTGCAAGAGTGGATCTCCCGGTCCGCGAGCCCGTACACCATCGACCCCGCGCTCGTGCTGCTCGACCAGGCGGGCCACGTGGCGCGCGAGGGGGACTACGACCAGGCGTGCCGGCTGGCCGAGCAGGCCCTGACCCAGGTGCCGCCCGAGCACCGCACCTCCATCGTGGTCACCCGGGCCCGCGCCCTGCTGGCGATCATCCCGAGGACCCAGCGCCGCACCCCCGCCGCGCGACATCTCCACGACCTGCTCGCGGAAGCGGGTCCGCAGCTCGCGCTGGAGCGGCCATGAACATGCTGGCGGACGAGGCCGCGGCGATCCTGGGGGAGGTGTGCGAGAGCGTCGGCCTCGACGCCAGGGACGCGCAGCTGCTCCGGGTGCGCAGCAACGCCGTGTTCAAGCTCCGCGACGAGATCGTGGTGCGCATCGCCACCGCGCCGGACGCCATGACACGGCTGCCCGTCGTGCTCGCCGTCGCCCGGTGGCTGGCCGACCAGGGCTTCCCCACGGTGCGCCCGGCCGACGAGCTGTGCGACCAGCCGCTGGTGTACGACGGGCGGGTGGTCACCTTCTGGCATTACGTGCCGGCGAGCGGGCGGCCGACGACCACCCAGCTCGGCGACATCCTGCGCAGCCTCCACCTGCTGCCGGTGCCGCCGTTCCCGCTGAAGCGGCTCGCCGACCCGCTGGCGGAGGTGCGCGAGTCCGTCGAGCACCGCAAGGAGGTGCTGACCCCCTGCCAGCGCGCCTGGCTGCGCGACCGGGTGGCCGAGCTCACCTCGCGCTGGGCCGACCTCGGCACCGAGGGGCCTCCCGTGCTGCTGCACGGCGACGCCTGGATCGACAACCTGCTGCGCTGCCAGGACGGCCACGCCGTTCTGTGCGACTGGGACGGGGTCGCCGTCGGCCCCCGCGAGTGGGACCTCGTGCACACCTACCACGGGCAGCGCCGCTTCGGCCTGACGGCCGCGCAGGTCGACGACTTCGCCGGCGCTTACGGCTTCGACCTGCGCGCCTGGCACGGCTACCCGACCCTCATGGAGGTCAGGGACATGTACGCGGTGGGCATCCACATCCGCAACGCCACCCGCGATCCGTTCTCCCGCAAGGAGCTGCCGCGCCGGCTCGACTCGCTCACCCGCGGTGACGGACAGGCCCGCTGGTACCTCGCCGAGCCGGCGTGAGCCACCTCACGCGGAGTTCATGATTTCTTTGCCCTGGACACGAGTGATGCGTTTGTGATTCCGGGGGCGGGCGGGTACTGTCGGCGATGTTGCAGTCGTAGTTTCCTCGCACGTCTTTTTTGAAAGCGCCCGCGGGAAGTTCCTGGCAGCGGTCGTTCTTGCTTCTTCAGCGGTTTCGTGGATGCAGCAGGGTATGGTCCGCTACGCAGCCCCGTGCCGCCGACCCGGCGGACCGGTGAAGCCCTAACAGGGAGAAGCAGAGTTGTCTGAAGGTACCGTCAAGTGGTTCAACGCCGAAAAGGGCTTTGGCTTCATCGCCCCGGACGACGGTAGTGCCGACGTGTTCGTGCACTACTCGGCGATCACCTCCGGGGGCTACCGCAGCCTGGACGAGAACCAGCGCGTCACCTACGTGACCGTCCAGGGGGCGAAGGGTCCCCAGGCGGAGCAGGTCACCGTCATCTGACGCGACGTCTCCTCCGGGCCCGTACCGCCTCGCGGTGCGGGCCCTCAGATTTCTCCGGGTAAGGCCACCCCGTCTCCGCCGCCCGATACTTTGCCCCTTCTTGGGGTAGAGGCGGCCGGGTGAGACTGACTTATACCTCAGACCTGTGGTGGAAGAACGCGGTCGTCTATTGCCTGGACGTCGAGACCTTCGCCGACGGCAACGGCGACGGCGTCGGCGACTTCCGGGGCGCCGCGCAGCACATCGACCACCTCGAACGGCTCGGTGTGACCTGTATCTGGCTGATGCCGTTCTTCCCGACCCCCGACCGCGACGACGGGTACGACATCACCGACTTCTACAGCGTGGATCCGCGGCTGGGCACGCTGGGGGAGTTCGTCGAGTTCATGCGGGTGGCGCGCGACCGCGGCATCCGGGTGATCGCCGACCTGGTCGTCAACCACACCTCCGACGAGCATCCCTGGTTCAAGGACGCGAGGTCCAGCCGGGACTCCCCCCACCGCGACTGGTACATCTGGTCCGACACCCCCGAGCCGGACGACCCCAAGGGCGTGGTGTTCCCCGACGCCGAGGACTCCCTGTGGCAGTACGACGAGGGCAGCGGCCAGTACTACTACCACCGCTTCTACCGGTTCCAGCCCGACCTCAACGTCGCCAACCCCGAGGTGCGCGACGAGATCGCCCGCATCCTGGGCTTCTGGATGGAGCTCGGCCTGTCGGGGTTCCGCGTCGACGCCGTGCCCTTCCTCGTCGAGGACGTCGGCAAGAAGGAGGAGGCCGACGAGGAGCCCTCCGGCGA
Source organism: Sphaerisporangium rhizosphaerae (assembly GCF_042665155.1). NCBI lineage: Bacteria > Bacillati > Actinomycetota > Actinomycetes > Streptosporangiales > Streptosporangiaceae > Sphaerisporangium > Sphaerisporangium rhizosphaerae. Next base: position 20,122 of record NZ_JBHTCG010000013.1, read on the forward strand.
GAAGGGCGCCAAGGCGGGCCAGGACGGCGGTGAGACGGGCAAGGCGGTGGACCACAAGGCCAAGGACGCCGGGCTGCCCGACGTGCACGAGTTCCTGCGCGACATGCGGGCGTTCATGAACCGCAGGGACGGCAGCGCCATGCTCCTCGGCGAGGTCAACCTCGAGTATCCCGACCTGCGCAAGTTCTTCGGCAACGACCTCGGCAACGAGGTCACGATGTGCTTCGACTTCATCGGCATGCAGCGCATGTACCTCTCGCTCGCGCGCGGCGACTCCCGCCCGCTCGCCGACGCGCTGCGGCAGCGCCCCGCCCCGCCCAAGGACTGCCAGTGGGCCTCGTTCGTCCGCAACCACGACGAGCTGACGCTGGACAAGCTGAGCGAGGCCGAGCGCAAGGAGGTCTTCGAGGCCTTCGGCCCGGACAAGGACATGCAGCTGTTCGGCCGCGGCCTGCGCCGCCGCCTGCCCTCCATGCTCGGCGGCGACCTGCGCAAGATCAAGATGGTGTACAGCCTGCTGTTCTCGATGCCGGGCACCCCCGTGCTGTTCTACGGCGAGGAGATCGGCATGGCCGAGAACCTCGCGGTCAAGGGCCGCGAGGCGGTGCGGACGCCGATGCAGTGGACGCCGCACGAGAACGGCGGGTTCTCCACCGCCGACCCCGAGAACTTCCGCAACCCGATGGTGCAGGGCGAGTTCGGGCCCGAGCACGTCAACGTGAGCGCCCAGCGGCGCGACCCCGACTCGCTGCTGATGTGGATCACCAAGCTCATCGAGCAGTACCGGGGCTGCCCCGAGCTGGCCTGGGGACGGTACGAGGTGCTGGAGACCGGCGCGCCGGCCGTGCTGGCCCACCGTTCCGACATCGACGGCGAGACGGTCCTCGCCGTGCACAACTTCGCCGACGAGACGGTCTCCTGCGAGCTCACCCTCGACGGCCTCGACGAGGGCAAGGTGCTGACGGACCTGCTCATCGACGGCACCGTCGAGATCGGCCCGGGCGGGCGGGTGTCGCTGGAGCTGGAGCCCTACGGCACCCGCTGGATGCGCGCGTCCGAGCCCGAGCTGGCCCCCGCCGACGCGGGCGACATCGCCGATTCCGAGGCCCGTCAGAAGGCCTGACGCGAGACCCGGGGCCGGGGGACGGGTCAGGGACGCCGCCGCTGGTGGCGGGCGCGAACCCTGAAGCCCGGCCCCGGCCCCGGGCCCGTCCCGCCCCTGGTGGAGTAGGGGTCGGCTCGGGGATGCCCCAGGGCTCGCTCCGGCCGATCTCCGATGCCCGCGCGGCGCGCCGGAGGCGACAGTCAAGGGCATGACGACCTCTCCCTTGACCGCCGGCGGGTTCGCGGCCCTCGCCAACGGCGCCGTCGCGATGACGGCGCTGCACCTGACCGCCGGCCTCGACCCGCTGCACGGCATGATCAGCGAGTACGCCTTCCACCCCCACGGGTGGCTGCTGGGGACCTCGCTGACCTTCTTCGCCCTCGGGGCGGCGATGCTGGCCGTGGAGATGTCCCGGCGCGGGACCGGCCGGGCGACGGTGGCGCTGCTGGGCGTGTGGAGCACGTGCATGCTGATGATCGCCGCGTTCCCCACGGACCGGCCGGGGATGTCGCTGTCGATGTCCGGGGGCATCCACCGCTATGCCGCGTTCACCGCGTTCGTCAGCATGCCCGTGGCGGGCCTGGCCGTCGCGGCGCGCGGCGGCCGGCACGCGGCGGCGTTACGCGGCCTGAGCCTGGCCGCCGCGGGCTTCCTCATCCTGGTCCTGGTGCCGTACGTGGTGCGCATGTTCGGCATGGACCCCGGGGCCGTCCCGGCCGGGCTGACCCAGCGGCTCGTCGTGGTGACCGAGGTCGTCGTCCTGGTGCTGATCGGACTGTCGGCCGCGGTCGGCCGCGACGGCGCCCGGGCCCGCGCCCGGGTGGCGGCGCGCCTCGACGGAGCCGGGCCGCGCGTCCGCCCCGCCGCGGCGGCCTGAACGCCCCGTGAGAGCGCGGACGGGATCAGATGAGGCCGAGCTCCCGCACGGCGTCGCGCTCCTCGCCGAGCTCGCGCACCGAGGCGTCGATGCGCTCGCGGGAGAACGGGTTGACGGGCAGACCCTGGACGATCTCCCAGCGGCCGCCGCGGGAGACGGCGGGGAAGGAGGAGATGAGGCCCTCAGGGACGCCGTAGGAGCCGTCGGAGGGCAGGGCCGCGGAGGTCCAGTCGCCCTCGGCGGTGCCGTTCACCCAGTCGTGCACGTGGTCGATCGCCGCGTTCGCCGCCGAGGCCGCCGAGGACGCGCCCCGCGCCTCGATGATGGCCGCGCCGCGCTTGGCGACCGTGGGGATGAAGGTGTCGCGCAGCCAGCCCTCGTCCACCTGCTCGGCGGCGATCTTGCCGTTGACCTCGGCGTTGTAGAGGTCGGGGTACTGGGTGGCGGAGTGGTTGCCCCAGATCGTCATCTTGGTGATGGCCGTCACCGGGACGTCGAGCTTGGCGGCGAGCTGCGACAGCGCCCGGTTGTGGTCCAGGCGGGTCATCGCGGTGAACCGCTCGGCGGGGACGTCCGGCGCGTGCGAGCGGGCGATCAGCGCGTTGGTGTTGGCCGGGTTGCCGACGACCAGGACGCGGATGTCGTCGGCCGCGTGGTCGTTGATGGCCTTGCCCTGCGGGCCGAAGATGCCGCCGTTGGCCTGGAGCAGGTCGCCGCGCTCCATGCCCGCGGTGCGGGGGCGGGCGCCCACCAGCAGCGCGACGTTGGTCCCCTCGAAGGCGCGGCCGGCGTCGTCGCTGATGTCGATGCCCTGGAGCAGCGGGAAGGCGCAGTCGTCGAGCTCCATGGCGGTGCCCTCGGCGGCCTTGACGGCCTGCGGGATCTCCAGCAGGCTCAGCCGCACCGGCACATCAGGGCCGAGCAGATGACCCGAGGCGATGCGGAACAGCAGCGCATAGCCGATCTGGCCTGCGGCGCCGGTGACGGTGACCTTGACTGGAGCCTGCGTCATGACGTTCCCCTAGGTGGGCTGTTGACGTTTTCCGAACAGCCGAAAGATTATCCGTTCGAACAGGCCCCTCAGGAACGCAGGTCCCCTCCCGGCGCGCGTCCGCGTCCCCGGCGTCCCCGGCGTGTCCGTTGACGCCGGAGGCGCGGCGTCCTACGGTACGGGCACCTCTGCCGCCGGTGTCACCCCTGGAGGTCCCATGCCGGTCGTCGAAACCGTACGCGGTCCGGTGGACGTGGGCGTCCTCGGCCAGACGCTGATGCACGAGCACGTCTTCGTCGTCGACCCCGGCCACCTCGCCGACCAGGGCGAGGACGGCTGGTGGGACGAGGAGTACCGCGTCGCCGACGCCGTGGAGAAGCTGCGGGCCCTGGTCGCCAGGGGCGTCACCACCATCGTGGACCCGACGGTGTGGGGGATCGGCCGGTACATCCCGCGCATCCAGCGGGTCGCCGCCGAGGTGCCCGAGCTGAACATCATCGTGGCCACCGGCCTCTACAGCTACATGGACGTCCCCTTCCACTACGCCCACCGCGGCCCCGGGACGGTGGTCGACATCCCCGAGCCGATGGTCGACGACTTCGTCAAGGACATCACCGAGGGCATCGCCGGCACCGGGGTGAAGGCCGCGTTCCTCAAGTGCGCGATCGACCATTACGGCATGACCGCGGGCGTCGAGCGCATCTGCCGCGCGGTGGCCCGGACCCACGTGCGCACAGGGGTGCCGGTCACCGTCCACACCAACCCCTCCACCCGGTCGGGCCTGGCCGTGGTGGACCTGTTCACCAAGGAGGGCGTCGACCTCACCAAGGTCGTGCTCGGCCACTCCGGCGACAGCAACGACCTGGACCACCTCATGGCCCTGGCCGACACGGGCGCGACGCTGGGAATGGACCGCTTCGGGCTCGACCTGTACAACCCCACCGAGGCGCGGGTGGACACCATCGTGAGCCTGTGCGCCCGCGGTTACGCCGACCGCATGGTGCTCAGCCACGACGCCGCCTGCTTCTACGACTACTTCGGCCACATGTGGGACGCCGTGCCGCAGATCGCGCCGAACTGGAACTACGGCCACATCCACCAGGACGTCCTCCCGGCGCTGCGCGAGAAGGGCGTCACCGACGCCCAGATCGAGCAGATGCTGGTGGACAACCCCCGGCGGTACTTCTCCTGAAGCGGTGACGCTCCCTCGGGAGGCATCTCCTGAGGCGGTGACGCCCCCGGAAGGCCGCGGCCTTCCGGGGGAGACGCGCCCGGCTTACTTCAGGCCCTTGTCCAGGCCGGCCTTGCGCAGGGCTTCGGCCAGGGCGCCGCCCGCCGGGGCGCCGCGGTCCTGCCCGCCACGGCCGCCGCCGCCGCGCCGGCCGTCCCCGCCGCCCCTGCCCTGCCCCTGCCCGCCCCTGCGGTCGCGGCCGCCCGCGCCGCCCTGGCCGTCCTGGCCGCCGCGTCCCTGCGCCTGGCCGCCTCTGCCCTGTCCCTGGGCCGCGTTCTTGCCCGCGGCCTCGTCGTCCAGGCGGAGCGTCAGCGAGATGCGCTTGCGCGGGATGTCCACGTCCAGGACCTTCACCCGGACGATGTCACCCGGCTTGACCACCTCGCGCGGGTCCTTGACGAACGTCCGCGACATCGCCGACACGTGGACCAGGCCGTCCTGGTGCACGCCGACGTCCACGAACGCGCCGAAGGCGGCGACGTTGGTGACGACGCCCTCCAGCAGCATGCCCGGCTCCAGGTCGGAGATCTTCTCCACGCCCTCCTTGAACGTCGCCGCGCGGAAGGCGGGCCGCGGGTCGCGCCCGGGCTTCTCCAGTTCCTTGAGGATGTCGGTGACCGTCGGCAGGCCGAAGGTGTCGTCGGCGAACTGGTCGGGCCGCAGCCTGCGCAGCACCGCGGTGTCGCCGATCAGCGTCCTGATGTCGCCGCTGGTGGCGTCCAGGATGCGCCGCACCACCGGGTAGGACTCCGGGTGGACGCTGGAGGCGTCCAGCGGGTCGTCGCCCCCGGGGATGCGCAGGAAGCCGGCGCACTGCTCGAAGGCCTTGGGCCCGAGCCGGGGCACCTCCTTCAGCGCGCGGCGCGAGCGGAACGGGCCGTTGGCGTCCCGGTGCTGCACGATGCTCCCGGCCAGGCCGGAGCCGATGCCGGACACGCGGGTCAGCAGCGGCGCGGACGCGGTGTTGACGTCCACGCCGACGGCGTTCACGCAGTCTTCCACCACCGCGTCCAGCGAGCGCGAGAGCTTGGTCTCCGACAGGTCGTGCTGGTACTGGCCGACGCCGATGGACTTGGGGTCGATCTTGACCAGTTCGGCGAGCGGGTCCTGCAACCGGCGGGCGATGGAGACGGCGCCGCGCAGCGACACGTCCAGCCCGGGAAGCTCCTGGGAGGCGTAGGCGGAGGCGGAGTAGACCGAGGCCCCGGCCTCCGACACGACGATCTTGGTGACCTTCAGGTCGGGATGCCGCTTGATCAGGTCGCCGGCGAGCTTGTCGGTCTCGCGGGAGGCCGTGCCGTTGCCGATGGCGATCAGCTCGACGTGGTGCTCGCGGGCGAGCCGCTCGAGGACGGCGATCGACTCGTCCCAGCGGCGGCGCGGCTCGTGCGGGTAGATCGTCTCGGTGGCGACCACCTTGCCGGTGGCGTCCACGACGGCGACCTTCACGCCGGTGCGCAGGCCGGGGTCCAGGCCCATGGTCGGGCGGGTGCCGGCGGGCGCGGCGAGCAGCAGGTCGCGCAGGTTGGTGGCGAAGACGCGGACGGCCTCCTCCTCGGCCGCCTGCCACAGGCGCATGCGCAGGTCGATGCCCAGGTGCACCAGCACGCGCGTGCGCCAGGCCCAGCGGACGGTGTCCATCAGCCACCGGTCGGCCGGCCTGCCGCGGTCGGCGACGCCGAAGTGGCGGGCGATGCGCGTCTCGTAGCCGCTCGGGCCGTCCTCGGCGGGCGCCTCCTCGGGCTCCAGCGTGAGGCCGAGCATCTCTTCCTTCTCGCCGCGGAACATGGCCAGCACGCGGTGGGAGGGCAGCTTGGTGAACGGCTCGGCGAAGTCGAAGTAGTCGGAGAACTTGGCGCCGGCCTCCTGCTTGTCCTCCCTGACCCGGGAGACCAGGCGGCCCTGCGACCACATCTGCTCGCGCAGCGCGCCGATCAGGTCGGCGTCCTCGGCGAACCGCTCGACCAGGATGGCCCGCGCGCCCTCCAGCGCGGCGGCGGCGTCCGCGACGCCCTTCTCGGCGTCCACGAACGCCGCGGCGGCGGTCTGCGGGTCGCGGGAGGGGTCGCCGAGCAGTTCCTCCGCCAGTGGCTCCAGCCCCGCCTCACGGGCGATCATCGCCTTGGTGCGCCGCTTGGGCTTGTAGGGCAGGTAGATGTCCTCGAGGCGCGCCTTGGAGTCGGCCGCCATGATCTGAGCCTCGAGGGCGTCGTCGAGCTTGCCCTGGGAGCGGACGGACTCGAGGATCGCGGTGCGCCGCTCCTCCAGTTCGCGCAGGTAGCGCAACCGCTCTTCGAGCGCGCGCAGCTGCGCGTCGTCGAGCATCTCGGTCGCCTCTTTGCGGTAGCGGGCGATGAACGGCACGGTGGCGCCGCCGTCGAGCAGGTCGACCGCCGCCTGCACCTGCCGTTCGCGCACGCCGAGCTCTTCGGCGATCTTCTGATGGATGGAGATCGTCACGATCCTGGTCCGCCTTCGCTTCTGAGGTCCGGGGAAGATTGTGCATGCTCGCCACCCCGATTGTCGCGCCGTCACGCCCTGCCCGGGTGGCCGGCCGCGCGTACGGGCGCCCGAGACCGGTCGGCCTGCGGGACGTTACCGCAGGCCCCCGGACCTGCGAGACTTGGAGCGCGGCACCCGGGCACCGCGGCGTCCCCCCGGCCCGGCGCCGTGCGCAGCGCCGCGGCGAGCCCGCGGTTCGGGCAAGCCGCAGGAACCGGAGGTCGGCGTGAAAACCCTTCTACTGCTCGTCGGACTGATCATCATCGTCAGCTGTGTGCTGATGCTGGCCCGCACCTACGTGGCCGACCGCGCGCGGCAGATCCCCGCCGCCGACCACCCCAAGGAGATCCTCAAGCGGCGCTACGCGGCGGGCGAGATCGACGAGGAGGAGTATCTGCGTCGGATGTCGGGTCTGTCGCAGGACTGGTAGCGCCCGCGCCGCGCCGGCGCAGCGCCTCGTAGCCCACCAGGTCGTCGGGCGCGGCGTCGGGGACCTCGGCGTCGAACCGGGCCAGGGTCCTCACCCGCGACGCCCCGGCGACCAGAGCGGCCATGGCGAGGGCGAAGACGATGTACATCAGTCCGACGCCGCGGCCCTCGCCCACCCCGATCACGGCGCCCACGCTCCCCGCGAGCGGCCCGCCGGGGGCGAGCAGCGGGTCGAACACCTGGCTCCCGTACGGCGCGACCAGCCCGAACCCGATCGGCAGCGTGGACCAGGCGATGAGGGTGTTGAGCGCGAACACCCGCCCGTGGAACCGCTGTGGCACCTTGACCTGCACGATCGTGGCGTAGATGCCGTTGACGACGGTCAGCGACAGGGCCATGCCGAACGCCCCGGCGGCGATGGTCAGCAGGTCCGGCCGCAGGCCGGTGACCAGGCAGAACGCCGCGAGCGCGAGCGTGCACGCCATCATGCCGGCAAGGCGCCGCCGCCGGGGGCCGCCCCAGACGGTCATGGCGAACCCGCCGGCCAGCACGCCGGCCCCGGAGACGAACGCGATATTGCCCGCGTCGGTCAGCGTGCCGAACGACAGCACCAGCGGCGAGATCAGCAGGAACAGCGGGGACAGGAAGATGTTGAGCGCGGCGAAGAACAACAGCATGGCCCTGATCGAAGGGGTGCCCCAGCTGTACCGGAACCCGTTGGCGATCTCCGCCAGGACGGGTTCCTTGCGCTGCCAGGCCATGCTCGCGGGGAACCGGGTGAACAGCAGGACGACGACGGCGAAGGCGTAGCCGGCGATGTCGATGACCACGATGCCGCCGAGGCCGATCGAGGCCATCAGCCCCACCGCGACCAGCGGGACGACCAACTGCGTCACGCCGTTGGCCATCTGCGCGACCCCGTTGGCATGGCCGAGATAGTGCTTGGGCACCAGCTGCGGGATGGAGGACCCGTACGCCAGTCGCTGGAACTGCAGCGCGACCGACAGGGCCACGATCAGCACGTAGATGTGCCAGGTCGCGAGGTTGCCGGTCCACAGCAGGACGCCGAGCAGCGTCTGGACGCCGCCGGCCGCGATGTCGCCCGCCAGCATGACCCGCCGCCGGTCCGACCGGTCGACGATCGCGCCGGCAAGGGGGGCGACGAGCATGCCCGGCACCAGGCCGAGCACCGCGAACAGCGCGAAACGCACCAGCGAGCCGGTCTGCAGGTAGACCCAGATGGGGATGGCGAACTCGGTGAGCGCCGAGCCGGTCATCGACACCATCTGGCTCGCGGCCACGGTGACGAAGCGCTTCATGCTCGGCCGCGGGCCGCTCGCCGTCACCGGCCGTGCGGAGCGCGAGACGTCGTGCAGCCACCAGCCGGCCTCCCCGGCCTCGCCGGGCCCGCGCGGCTCTCGCCCCGAGGGCCGCGCGGCGTCCAGGGTCCGGTGGACGCCGGTGACGATGTCGGCCAGCTCCTGCGCCCGGTATTTCAGGAAGAAGTGCCCGGCCTCGGCCAGCACCACGACCGCCGAGGTGTCGGCGACGAAATGCCACTCGCGGAAACGTTCCTGGTAGTACTCGGTGCTCGGGTCGCGCTCGCCCGCGATGGTGACGATGGGCGCGCGCAGCCGGTCGACGCCCTCGGCGAGCAGGCGCGTGTAGTGCGCCTCGGCCTCCTCCGAGTCCGCGCGCATGTTGCGGATGATGTGCCTGACCTGCCGCGGGTCCAGGTCGCCGAGCTCCAGGCCCCAGGAGATGAGCCAGTTGGTGTACTCCTGGTCCGAGCGCAGGAACTCCATCCGGGCGATCTTCGACAGGGCCTCCATCACGCGGTTGTCCGGCCGGGCGAAGGGGAACATCGCACCGATGTGGACGACCTCCAGCTCGCGTCCCGCGGCCTCCAGCCGCCGCGCGACCTCCACGGTCAGCGCCGACCCGACGCCGCAGTGACCGTAGAGCGCGAGCGGCCCGTCGACCTTCGCGAGGATCTCGGCCACGCAGGCCGAGGCCAGGTCCTCGAAGGGCAGCCGCTCCTCCTCGACGCCGAGATCGTGACCGGGGATGGCGACCGAGAACAGCCGGTGCCCCTCCGGCAGCGCGTCGGCCAAGGGCTGGTAGACCACCGCGCTCCCCCCGCCGTAGGGGACGCACACGTGCGACAGCACGCGCCGCTCGGCCGGGACGGGCCGCGTCAGCTCGTACAGCAGCCCGCGCGGGCCGCGCTCCGCGGCCGGGGTGTCCACCAGCGCGGCCAGCTCGCGCACCGTCGGGTTCTGGAACAGGTCCATCACCGAGACCCCCGCGCCGTGCGCCGCGCGCATCCCGGCGATCACCTGGGTGGCCAGCAGCGAATGACCGCCGAGGTCGAAGAAGTCGTCGTCGACGCCGATGCGCTCGACGCCGAGCACGGCGCGCCAGACGGCCGCGATCGACTCCTGGGTGCCGGTCTCGGGCGGCGCGAACGCCGTGGACTCCTCCCGCAGGAGCGCCGGGGCCGGCAGCGCCCTGCGGTCGAGCTTGCCGTTCGGCGACAGCGGCAGCGCCTCCAGCCGCACCAGCGCCGAGGGCACCATGTAGTCGGGCACGCGGAGCTTGAGCGCGGCGCGCAGCGGCGCCGTCTCGGCCTCGCCGACCAGGTAGGCGACGATGCGCTTGTCGCCGGGCCGGTCCTCGCGCACGACGACGGCGGCGTCGCTCACCCCCGGCTGCTCGCGCAGCACCGCCTCGATCTCGCCGGGCTCGATGCGCAGGCCGCGCACCTTGACCTGGGCGTCCAACCGGCCGAGGAAGTCGATCGTCCCGTCCGGGCGCCAGCGGGCCAGGTCGCCCGTCCGGTAGAGCCGCGCGCCCGGTGACCCGAACGGGTCGGGGACGAAGCGCTCCGCCGTCAACGACGGCCGGTCGTGGTAGCCGAGCGCCACCCCCACACCGCCGATGTGCAGCTCACCGGGCACCCCGACCGGCACCGGCTCCATCCCGGCGTCCAGCACGTACAGGCGGATGTTCTGGATCGGCGCGCCGATCGGGACGCGGGCCAGGCCGCCCAGCGCCGCCGGCTCGCAGGCCCACGCCGACACGTCGACGGCGGCCTCGGTGGGACCGTAGAGATTGTGCAGCTCGGCGGGCAGCGCCGCCCGGCACCTGAGCGCCAGGTCCGGCGGGAGCTCCTCGCCGCTGCAGATGATCGTCCGCAGCGACGTGCAGGCCCGCGCGCCGTCCTCGGCGAGGAACACGGCGAGCATCGAGGGGACGAAGTGCAGAGTGGTGACGCGCTCCGCGCGGATCAGCTCCGCCAGGTAGGCGGCGTCCTTGTGGCCGCCCGGCCGTGCCAGCACCAGACGCGCCCCGGCGAGCAGCGGCCAGAAGAACTCCCACACCGACACATCGAAGCTCGCGGGCGTCTTCTGCAGGACGGTGTCGCCCTCGCCGAGCGCGAAGCGCTTCCGCATCCAGTCGAGCCGGTTGACGATGCCCCGGTGCGCGTTGGGCACTCCCTTCGGGCGCCCGGTGGAACCCGAGGTGTAGATCATGTACGCCACATCCCCGGGGTCCCCGGGGTCCGCACGGGGTGTTCCGGTGACGTCGCCGGCGGGCGCGGGTTCGGTGTGGTCGCCGGGAGGCCATTCCGCGGGGTCGTCGAGCGGCAGCGCGCGGGCGCCGCTCGGCGCCTCGGGGAGCGTCCCGCGAAGGCGCCGCTGGGTGAGGACGATCTGGGCGCCCGAGTCGGCGAGCATGAACGCCAGCCGGTCGGCCGGGTAGTCCGGGTCCAGCGGGACGTAGGCGGCGCCCGACTTCAGCACGCCGAGCAGCCCCGCGACCAGTTCGAGGGAGCGTTCGGCGCACACCGCCACCGGCGTCCCCGGCCCCGCCCCGAGCGAGCGCAGCCGCCGGGCGATCCGATCGGCCCACGCGCCGAGTTCGGCGTAGGTCAGCGAGGCGCCCTCGAAGGTGACGGCGATGCGGTCCGGCGTCCGGGCGATCTGCTCCTCGACCAGCCCGTGCAGGGTCGCGCCGGCGGGGAAGGGAGCGTCGGTGGCGTTGAAGCCGAGGGTCACCTGGGCGCGCTCGTCCTCGCCGAGGACGCCGATCTCCGACAGGCGCGCGCCGGGGCGGACGGCCACCGCACGCAGGAACATGGTCAGATGCGCCGCCATCCTGGCGACGGTGTCCGGCGCGAACAGGCCGGTGTTGTAGGTCAGCAGCAGGCCGAGGCCGCCGGTGTCCTCGCCCGCGTACAGCTCCAGGTCGTACCGGGTCGAGATCGCCTCCACAGGGAAGGGCGCGACGGCTGGCCCCTCGATCGGTCCGCCGGCCGGCCCCTCGATCGGTCCGCCGGTCGGTCCGCCGGCCGGACGTGCCTGGCCGCCGTAGTTCTGCATGGCGAAGATGGTCTGGAACAGCGGCGGCCGTGACACGTCGCGCGGCAGGTTCAGCTCCTGCACCAGCCGCTCGAACGGCAGGTCCTGGTGGGCGTAGGCGTCCAGGGCGGAATCCCTGGTGCGCGCCAGCAACGCGGTGAACGCCGGATCGCCCGACAGGTCCGCCCGCATGGTCAGCATGTTGACGAAGCAGCCCACCATGCCCTCCAGTTCGGGCCTGGACCTCCCGGCCACCGGCGAGCCCACCGCGAAGTCGTCCTGCCCGGCGTACCGCCCGAGCAGCGCCTGCCAGGCCGACAGCACCACCATGTGCAGTGTCGCGCCGTGGCGGGAGGCCAGGTCGCGCAGCGCCTGCGCCTCCTCGGCGGCGAGCCGGAAACCGTGCGACGCCCCGGTGAAGGTCTGCCGGTGCGGGCGGGGATGGTCGGTGACCAGATCGAGGGGCGGGAGCCCGGCCAGCCGCTCCCGCCAGTAGGCCAGGTCGCCGTCCCCGGCCTGGCTCCGCCGCTGCCACACCGCGAAGTCGCCGTAGTCGAGCGACGGACGCTCGACGGGAGCGGGTTCCACGGGGGAGAACCCGATGGGGGAGTGCTCGGCGGGAGGAGCACGCACCACTTCGGGTCCGGCGGCCGCGGGTCCGGTGGGGGCGGGCTGGGCGGGGGTGGGGTCGCCGTGGGCGCGGGCCGCGTAGCGGGCGAGGATCTCCGAGGTCAGCAGGTCGCAGGACCAGCCGTCGCAGGCGATGTGGTGCACGGCCAGCGCCAAGACGTGGTCATCGGCGTCCAGCCGGATCAGCAGGGCCCGTAACAGGGGGCCGGTGGCCAGGTCGAACGGCCGGGCGGCCAGCTCCTGGACCATCAGCCGGGCCTCCTGCTCGGAACCGGCCTCGGCACGGGCGAGCCGCACGCCGGCGGACTCCTCGACCACGGCGGCCGGCCGGCCGTCGTCCCCGGCGGGGAAGCGGGTCCTCAGCGCCTCGTGCCGGTCGGCGACCTGGCCGACCGCCGTCGAGAGCGCCTCGGCGTCGACCGCGCCGCCCAGCCGCAGCGTGAGGACGATCGTGTAGGCGGCGGCCTCCGGCACGAGCTGGTCCATGAACCACAGCCGCTCCTGCGCGTACGAGAGCGGAGGGGCGGCACCGGCGGGCCGGGCCGGGATGAGGTCACGGGCCTGCGACCCCGGACGCCGCCGCAACCGCTGGGCGAGCAGCGCCTGCTTGGCCGCGCTGAGCGTGGCGGGGGGCGTCCCGCCCGGCTGAACCGCGGTCCCTTCCGAAACGCCGGGGGGACTCTGCCCTCTCTGGACTCCTGTCACTGGCTCGGCCATCGGATGTCCGGGGCGCGGTCCCCGGCTCGCGCCGAGGGGGAGCCGGCCCCGCCCTCCCTTCGCTTCGCGGGTGCGCCCGGAGATGCCGGACGGGATGTCGCCGGACGGAGTATCGCCGGACGGGGTGTCGCCGGACGGGGTGTCAAGGTCGGCATGTCAGGGTCGGCACGTCGGGTCGGCACGTCATGGCCGGGGCTCCGCCGGAGCGTCCTGGGCGGCGGACAGCAGCCGCTCGGTCTCCTCGTCGCTCAGCCCGCTGATCTCCGCGATCAGGAGCTCCTCGAGCACGGCCGCCAGCGCGGCGGCCGTGGGGTGCGCGAACAGCTCCTTGATCGGGACGTCGAGCTCGGCGATCGACCGGATCCTCGACATCACCCGGACGGCGTGCAGCGAGTGGCCGCCGATGGCGAAGAAGTCGTCCCCCGCGCCGACCTCGCCCAGGCCGAGGACCTCCGCCCAGATGGCGGTGACGAGATGCTCCGCGTCGGTCCGAGGCGGGACGAACGCGACGGCCGGGTCCCGCTGGAAGCGCGGCGCGGGCAGCGCCCGCGCGTCGACCTTCCCGCCCGGCGTCAGCGGCAGCCGGTCCAGCGGGACGACCACGCCCGGCACCAGGTGGCCGGGCAGGGCCCGCGCCGCGTGGGCGCGCACCTCGTCGGGCGCGGCGGAGCCGACGACGTAGGCGACCAGGGTGTCGTCCCTGGCGACCACCGCCGCCTGCGAGACGCCCGGGTGCAGGAGCAGCCGCGCCTCGACCTCGCCCGGCTCCACCCGGTGCCCGCGGACCTTCACCTGGTCGTCCAGGCGGCCGAGGAACTCAAGGGTCCCGTCGCGCCGCCACCGCGCCCGGTCACCGGTGCGGTACAGCCGGGCGCCCGGAGGCCCGTACGGATCGGGGACGAACCGGGCCGTCGTGAGCTCTGGGAGCCCGAGGTACCCGTCGGCCAGGCCGTCGCCACCGACGCACAGCTCCCCGGGCACCCCTGTGGGGACCAGGGAGAGATCGTCGGCCAGGACGTGGACCCGGGTGCCGCTGAGGGGCCGCCCGATCGGCGGGCGGTGGTCGCCGTCCCGCAGTTCGGCCCAGGTCGCGATGATCGTCGCCTCGGTCGGCCCGTAGGTGTTGACCAGCCGGACGGCGTCCCCGAACCGCGACAGCCACGCGCCGACGGCGGGCGCCGCCACCTGCTCGCCGCCGAGGATCACCAGCCGCAGCCGCGACGGCCAGCGGATCTCCTCCAGCACCTCGACGAGCCGGTGCCAGTACGACGTGGGCAGGTCCAGCACGCTGATCTCCGGGTCGCGCGCCAGCACGTCGGGCAGCGACTCGGGGCCGTCGGGCAGCAGGACGAGAGTCGCACCGGTCGCGAGCGCCGGCCACACCTCCTCCGCGTGGGTGTCGAAGCCGAGCGAGGAGAACTGCACCACCCGGTCGCCGGGGCCGAGCCCGTACGCCCTGGTCATCCACCCGACCCGGACGTCCAGCGCGCGATGCCCGACGGCCACTCCCTTCGGAACCCCGGTCGACCCGGAGGTGTAAAGCACGTAGGCCGTGCCGGCGTCCACCGGAGCGCCATGTCCGTCACGAGCGCCGTGCCCATCGAGAGCGCTGCGTCCGTTACGAGCGCCGTGTCCGTCGGGAGCGTTGTGCCCGGCCGGAGTGGCGTGTCCGCCGGGGTTCGAGGCGGCGTGTCCATCGGGAACGCCCTGCCGGTGCGGGGACTCGGGAGCCTCGCGCCGGGTCACTCCGTCCGGGGTGACCACATGGCGCACTCCCGCGCCGGACGCCATCAGCTCAAGCCGCTCTCCCGGGTAGGCCGGGTCCAGCGGCACGTACGCCGCCCCGGCCGTCCACACGGCCACGAGCGCGATGATCGCGTCCACGGAACGGGGCATGTTCACCCCGACGAGGTCTCCGGGCCGCACGCCGGCCTCGCGCAGTCGCGCCGCCAGCGCGTTCGCCCGGCCCACCAGTTCGCCGTAGGAGACCACGGTCGCGCCGCACACGAGGGCCGCCGCCCGCGGCCACAGGCGGGCGGCCCGGGCCACGGCCGCGAGCACGCCTTCGGAGGCTTCCACCGCGCCACCGGTCTCAGGCGGTCCCCCGGAACCGTCGTGGTCAGCCGGCTCCCCATGGGGGATGTGAGCGTCCGGTCCCTGGAAGCGGTCGTCGGCACCTGGTTCCCCCTGGTGGACGCCGGCACCTGGTTCCCCATGGTCGACGTGGACGTCCGGTCCCTGGACGTGGTCGTCGGCACCCGGTCCCGCAGAGCCGTCGTCGGACCAGGGCGCTGCCGGGTCGTCGTCGCGGCACCGTTCGGCGGGGCCGCCGTCGGACCAGGCGAGCAGCCGTTCCCGCTCTCCGGGAGCCAGCAGCGGCAGCCGCATGACCGGCTCCCCCGGGGCGTCGGCGATCCGCTCCAGCAGCACCATCCAGCGGTCGGCGAGCAGTTCCACGGTCTCGGTGTCCAGCACCTGGGCGTTGTGACCGAACACCGAGACGTCGCCGAGCTGGTCGAGCAGGAGGTCGAACTTCGCCTGCCGGAACCCCGGGTCCACCGCCTCCACCTCGACGCCGGTGAGCGCGCCGGCGGCGGCGACCGGGTCACCGGCGCTCTGCAACGTGAACAGCGTCTGGAACAGCGTCATGCCGGGCTCCCGGCCGTTCCGCGCGCCCGCCGCGAGCTGTTCCAGGGGCACCGGACGGTGCTCGTAGGCGGCCAGCACGCTCTCACGGGTCCGCGCCAGCACCTCGCGGAACGTGGGATCGCCGGAAAGGTCGCCGCGCAGCACGAGCGTGTCGCTGAAGTAGCCCACCAGAGGCTCCAGCTCGACCCGGTCGCGCCCGGCGACGGGCGAGCCCACGCACACGCCGGACTGCCCGCTGTGCCGGCACAGCAGCACCTGGTAGGCGGCGAGCAGCACCATGAACAGCGTGCACCGCTCCTCGCGCGCCAGCGCGGCCAGCCGGTCGAGCAGGCCGGGCGCGGCGCGGCGGACGACGAAGCCCCCGGCGGACGAGCGCGAGTCCGGACGGGGCCGGTCCAGGGGCAGCGCGAGGACGGGCGCGTCCGCCAGCCGGTCACGCCAGTACGTCAGAAGGTCCGGCGACATTCCGGCGTTCCGCTCCGCGCGAGCGTGGTCGGCGTAGGTGAGCGGCAACGGCGGCAGCGCTGCGGGCTCCCCTCGCACGAACGCGTTGTAGAGCAGGGCCAGCTCGGACATCAGCACGTCGAGAGACCAGCCGTCCCCGGCGATGTGGTGCAGGACCACACTCAGCACGTGGTCGTCGGGGGAGACGCGAAGCAGACCGGCCCGCAGGGGCGCGTCCACGGTCAGGTCGAAGGGCGCGTTCGTCCGCTCGGCCACGAGCGCGGCCAGACGTCCTTCCCCCGGTCCCGCCTCGACCGTCTCAAGGACCGGCGACGGCGGGTGGACGCTCTGGACGGGCCCCGTCTCCGTCACGGGGAAGCGGGTCCTCAGGGGCTCGTGCCTGCGCGCCAGCTCGTCGAAGGCCCTGGACAGCGAGGCGACGTCCAGCGGGCCGCGCAGGCGCAGGGCGAGGAACATGTTGTAGGAGGCGTCGCCGGGGTCCAGGCGGTTAAGGAACCACAGCCGCTCCTGCCCGAAGGTGAGCGGAGCCGCTCGCCGCGCGTCGGTCATCTAGGTCCCCCGGGAGCTGATCGCCGCCACCACGCCGGCGATCGTCGGTGTGTCGTAGAAGACCCGCAACGGCAGGTCCACGTCGAGCCGCCGGCGGACGCGTGCCGCCAGGCGGGTGATCGTCAGCGAGTGGCCGCCCAGGTCGAACAGGTTCTCGTCCGGGCCCGCGCCGTCCAGGCGCAGCACGTCGCACCAGATGTCGTGGACCGCCCGGCTGACCGGATCGTCCCCGAGCGCGCGTTCGGGCGTCCGCGCCGCCGCCGGACGGGCCTCGGGCAGCGCCGACCGGTCGACCTTGCCGTTGGGGGTCAGCGGCAGCGCGTCCAGCCACACCACCAGGTTCGGCACCATGCCCGCCGGCAGCGTCCGCGCGCAGTGCTCCCGTACCTCCTCGCCCCGCACCTCCTCGCGCGGCACCTGCTCGCGCCGCGCCTCCTCGGCCTGTGGCTCTCCGGCTCGCGGCTGCTCGGCCCCGGCGTCCTCGGGATGTGCGTCGTCGGGGCCGGCCGGGGCGGCGACGAGGTAGGCCACGAGCGTGTCGTCGCGCACGGTGACCGCGGCCTGCCCGATCCGCGGGTGGCGCAGCAGGCAGGCCTCGACCTCCGCCGGCTCGACCCGGTGCCCGCGCACCTTCATCTGGTCGTCGAACCTGCCGAGGAACACCAGCGTCCCGTCCGCGCGCCACCGCACCCGGTCTCCGGTGCGGTAGAGCCTGGCGCCGGGGGGCCCGAACGGGTCGGGCACGAAGCGCTCCGCCGTCAGCGACGGCCTGCCGAGGTATCCGTGGGCGAGCCCCGCCCCGCCGATCAGCAGCTCGCCGGGCACGCCGGGCGGCACGAGGTTCATGGCCGCGTCGACGACGTACACGGTGGTGTTGGCGATGGGCCGCCCGATGCCGACCTCGCCGGGGGACGGCGGCACCTCCCAGGCGGTCGACCAGATCGTCGTCTCGGTCGGGCCGTACACGTTGACCAGCCGCGCGACCTTCGATCGCAGCTCCTCGGCCAGCGGGCCCGGCAGCGCTTCGCCTCCGGTGAGGGCGGTCACCGCCGCGCCGTCGAAGTCGCCGCCCGCGAGCACCAGGCGCCAGCCCGACGGCGTCGCCTGGACGTGCGTCACCCGTGCGGGACGCGCGGGAGAGGCGCCGGGCGGGCCCTCGCCCGTCAGGCCGCCGATGCCGGCGGCTCCCTCGACCACCGCCACCCGGCCGCCGGTGACCAGCGGCAGGTAGAGCTCCAGCGCCGAGATGTCGAACGCCATCGACGTCGCCGCGCTCCACACCTGGCCCGGACGCGCGTCCAGCAGCGAGCGCATCCCCCACAGGAAGTTCGTCAGCGCGCGGTGGGGAACCGCGACCCCCTTGGGCGACCCCGTCGACCCGGAGGTGTACATGACATAGGCCAGGTCGTCGGGACCGGGGACGTCATGGCCCGCGTCCACCCGGCCGCCGCGCCCGCCGTCGTCGGCCCGTTCGTCGTCGCCACCCGCCCGGACCAGGACGGAGGTGAACCCGCCGTGGGGCAGCCGCTCCTCGAGCTCCTCGCCGGTGACCACCACCGTCGCCCCGCAGTCGGCCAGCACGTAGGCCACGCGGGCCGGAGGGAAGGCCGGGTCCAGCGGGACGTAGGCGGCGCCCGCCTTCATCACGGCGAGCAGGGCGACGACCATCTCGGCCGACCGGTCCAGGTGCACGCCGACGAGCGATCCCCGGGCCGCCCCGGCGGCGCGCAGGCGCTCGGCGAGCCGGTCGGAACGGGAGGCCAGCGCGGCGTAGGTCAGGGCCCGCGTGGCGTCGCTCACCGCGACGGCGCGCGGGGTGTCGCGGGCCCGGGCGGCGAACAGTTCGGGCACGGTGGCGCCGGGCACCGGGGTGGCCGTGGCGTTCCAGGTCCGCAGGACCCGCTCATACTCATCGGCGGGCATGACCGCGAGCCGCGACACCCGCTCGGCCGGATCCGCCGCGACCGACCTCAGCACCGTCTTGTAGCGGCGGGCCAGCCCGGCGATGGTCGCGGCGTCGAACAGGTCGGTGTTGTAGGTGAAGGCGAGGAACAGCCCATCGGCGTCACGGGTGAGGTCCAGCGACAGGTCCGTCTTGGTGTACCGGAAGCCCGGGGGGAAGGACTCGACCCGCAGATCGGGCAGGCTGAGCCGTCCATGATCGGCGTCGGCCTGGTTCTGCTGGATGAACATCGTCTGGAACAGCGGGGTGCGGCCGAGGTCGCGCGGGACCCGCAGTTCCAGCAGCAGCCGCTCGAACGGCACGGCCTGGTGGGTGAGGGCGCCGAGCGTGTCCTTGCGCACCCGGCGGAGCAGGTCGGAGAAGGGCGGGTCTCCGTCGAGGTCGGCGCGCAGGACCAGGGTGCTGGAGAAGAACCCGATGGCGGGCTCCAGGTCGGTTTCGCCGCGCCCGGCCACCGAGGAGCCGACGGCGAAGCCGGTCTGCCCGGTGTGGCGGGACAGCAGCACCTGGTAGGCCGCGAGCAGCGTCATGAACGGCGTGCACCGATGCTTGCGGGCGACCTGCTCGACGGCCTCGGCGACCTCCAGGGGGACGCGCGTCACATGGACGGCGCCGCAGGTGGTCCGCTCGGCCGGCCGGGGCCGGTCGGCGGGCGGTTCCAGGGGCGGAACGCCGGCCAGCCGCTCCTTCCAGTACGCCAGGTCGCCCGCCCCGTCGTCGTCCTGGACGGCGCGCACATACTCGGCGTACTGCCGGGGCAGCGGCGGCAGCGGCGAGGGCTCACCCCGGCGGAACGCCGCGTACAGCGTGGACAGCTCGCGGTACAGCACGTTCAGCGACCAGCCGTCGGCGACGATGTGGTGCACGACGAGGCACAGCACGTGTTCCTCGGCGGACAGGCGAAGCAGCGAGACCCGCAGCGGCGGCGCCTGGGCGAGGTCGAACGGCCGGTTGGTCCGCTCGGCCACCAGGTCGAGCGCCCGCCCCTCCCGGTCGTCGCCGGGGAGCGCCGACAGGTCCAGGTGCTCGACGGGAACCGGCGCCGGCGCCAGAACCTGCTGGACGGGGCGCTCCTCGCCGCGGAAGCGGGTGCGGAGGGTCCCGTGGCGGGAGACGATCTCGTCCAGGGCCCGGCCGAGGGCATCGATGTCGAGGGCACCGCGCAGGCGCTCGGTGACGAAGATGTTGAAGGACGCGTCGGCGGGGTCGAACCGCTGGAGGAACCACAGCCGTTCCTGCCCCGCGGACAACGGCGCCTCGTCCACCACCCGCCGACCGTCGTCCACCACCCGCGGACCGTCGTCCACCACCCGCGGGCCGTCGTACGGCGCGGACCGGCCGTCGTCGGTCGCGGGCCGGGCGGGGTCGTCGCCGGGCTGGGACGGTTCCTCGGTGAGCGGCGGCCGGTAGGCGAGCCGGCGCGCGAGCAGGGACCGGTGCCGCGATGACAGAGAGGCGCCCTCGCCGGAGTCGGCGGGCTTCGATGGTGAGGCCACGGTGAGCTCGTCTTTCAGCGGTCCGGTTTCCTCATCGGTGGGAGGCGGCCCGCGGTGCAGCGGATATGTCGCCTCGGAGGCATTGTGCGCGAGAAAACGCACTTACGCGGTATCGAACAATGAGCCGTACGCTATGAACGCGAAATGGGAATTGTCAATACTCGCCCGATCTTCTCGAACGGTCGCCGGCCCAGTGCGCTCCGTCGCCGTCGCCGGTCGTCGGTTGCCGTCCCGGTCGGTCGTTCGCGTCCGCCGCCCGACGTCCGTGACCGTGGTCGTATCGCCTCGTCAACCCCTGGAACCAAGGACTGCGCGCTCGCGGACCCTTGACACGGCTGCGGCCACAGCGCAATATGGGAGCGCTCCCAAGGGGGGCTGTCCGCCAGCCGAAAAGGCGGCGAAACGGGGAGTGAACGCCTGCTTCATCAGGGGCCGGGCGCTCGGAGTTCATGAATCACATGCTCCACCACAGGGGAAGACGGTCGTTCTCCGATTGAGGTCCGCGCCGGCCCGGGTGACGCCGCAATTTCGCACGCGCGCATTACTCGGAGGTGCATTGTGCGTGCCGCACAACCGGATTCGGACGCCCCGCGACCGGATTCCGCGGCTCCGCGACCGGATTCCGGCGTTCTGCGACCGGACTCGGACGCCCTAGGTCCGGTCCACGGCCGGCACCGACCCGCCGAACCTCCCACGCCGGCAGAGCCGGGAGACCCCGCCACGCACGCGCCTCCGACGCCGACGCCCGCCAAGCGTGCTGGGCGCGCCGGGCGTGCGAGGACCGCGCCTGTCCTCCCCGTCGTCTCGACCGTGCCGGGGCTGCTGGCCGCCCGCGCCGCGGCCGAACCCGCGGGCGTCGCGCTGACCGTCCACGACGTCGGGTCGCTCACCTTCGCGGAGTGGGACCGCCGCTCGGACGAGGCGGCGCTGGGCCTGCTCCGCCGCGGGCTGCGGCACGGAGACCGGGTCGGCCTCGTCTTCGGCGAGAACGAGTGGATCGACTACGCCATCGCCTACTGCGCCGCGCAGAAGGCAGGGGGTGTCGCGGTGCCGCTGGCGGCCGCCCTGCCGCCCGGCGAGCTGCACCGGCTGCTCGCGCACAGCTCGGCGGCGGCCGTCGTCCACGGCGCGGGACGGACTCCGCCACAGGCGGACCTGTGGACGGTGACCCTTTCCGACCTCAGCCCCGGCGCGGACGGCGCCTCCAGTGCGGACGGCGACTCTGGTGGGGACGGCCGCGCCGATGCCCACGGCCTGGACGGGGTGTCGGTCCGGCCAGGGGACGCCGCGCAGATCCTCTACACCTCCGGCACGACGGGGGAGCCGAAAGCGGTCGTGGCGAGTCACGCCAACCTGACCTTCGGCTGCTCGCGCGACCCGCGCCGCCGCCCGCTCGCCCACTCCCGGTACTTCCTGCACGCCTTTCCGATCGGCACGAACGCGGGGCAGACGATGCTGATCAACGCGCTGGACGCCCGTCCGGGCGCGTTGACCCTGCCGCGTTTCACGGCCGCCCGGTTCGCCCGGCTCATCGAGACCTACCGGGTCGGGACCGTCTTCCTCGTCCCCTCCATGGCGATCGAGCTGCTCAACTCCGGCGTGACAGATAAGTACGACATGTCGAGCGTGCTGCTGCTCGGGTCCACCGCGGCGGCCCTGGCACCCTCCGTCGCCACGGCGCTCACGACGGCCTTTCCCCGGGCGACCATCGTGAATTACTACACCTCCACCGAGGCCGCCCCGGCCCAGACGACCATGGTCTTCGACCCCGCGCGGCCGGACTCGGTGGGCCGTCCCGCGTCCGGCGGGACCCTCATGATCTCCGACGGCGAGGGCCCCGTCCCGCCGGGGACGCCCGGTGAGGTCTGGCTGCGCTCGCCGACCGATCCACGCAGCTACGACCGGGACGGCGACGCCGCCGGGAGGGTGTTCCGCGACGGGTGGGTGCGCATGGGCGACATCGGCCATCTCGACCAGGACGGCTATCTGTACCTGCTCGACCGCGAGAGCGACATCATCAAGTCGGGCGCGTTCAAGATCTCGACCCTGCGCATCGAGGCGGCGCTCCACGAGCATCCGGCCGTCGCCGAGGCGGCCGTGTTCGGCGTGCCGCACCCCGTCATGGGCTCCGCCGTCGCGGCCGCCGTCGTCCCCCGCGCCGAGCCGGCCTCGACCCCCGCGACCGTCCAGGATTCCGCGACCGTCCAGGACTCCGAGCCCGCCTCGGATGCCGCGGCCACTGCGGACCTGACGGGCGAATCGGGCGCCGGAGATGTCCGGGACTCCGCGATGGTCCAGGCGGCGGGGGTGGTCCAGGGGGCCGGGGTGTCCACCGCCGAGTTGCGGGCCTTCCTCGCCGATCGGCTCGCTGGACACGAACTGCCGGCCCGATGGCTGGTCCTCCCCTCCCTGCCCAAGAACGCCGCGGGAAAGGTACTCAAACGCGAACTGCGGACGCTCCTCGCTACCCCGGAAGGCGACCATGCCGCGCACTCCTGTTGACACCCATCCGCCCGCCTCGTTCGCCCAGCACGGCATCTGGATCACCGAGCGGACCGGCGCGGCCGGGGACGTTTACCGCATGCCGCTGGTCGTCACGTTCGGAGGCGGCCTGGACGTCGAGGCGATGCGCGGGGCGTGCCAGGCGGTCCTCGCCCGGCACCCGGTGCTCGCGACCGTTCCGGTCGAACGGGACGGCGAGGTCCGCCTGGTCCCCGCGGACGTCCCGCCGTCCGTCGACCTCCATGACCTCTCCGCCGAGGCCGGAGGGGACCCGGACGCCGCCGTGCGGGCGCACGTCGAGCGGGCCTTCGACCTGGACCGGGGCCCGCTGGCGGACTTCGCCGTCCTCACGCTGAGCCCGGTGCGCCACGTGCTCGTCTTCACCGCGCACCACCTGGTCTTCGATGGGATGTCCAAGGACGTCCTGGTACGGGACCTCGCCGCCTGTTATCGGGAGCGCGTCACCGGCGCCCCGGCCGGCCTGCCCGTCCTCACCGGCTCCTACGCCCGGTATGTGGAGGAGGAGCGCGAGGAGGTCGCCGCGAGCCGGGACGAGGCCGCCGCGTTCTGGCGGTCCCGGTGGAGCGACCCCCGCGAGCCCATCCTCCCCGGCCCCGCCCGGGCCGTGCGGGCGGCCGAACCCGGCGAGACGATCGAGGTCGTGCTCGGCGACATCGCCCGCGCCGCCACGGCGCTCGGCGTGACCGACTTCGAGTTCCTGCTCGCCGCCCTGCACGCCCTGCTGCGCCGCTACGGCAACGAGCAGGTCGTCGTCGCGGTCGACATGTCCACCCGGACGGCCGGCACCCGCGACCTGGTCGGCCTGTTCGTCAACGAACTGCCGGTCGTGACCCGTCCCGCGCTCGACATGACCTTCGCCGACTTCGCCGGCGCCGTCCGCGATGAACTGCGGCAGGTGTACCGGTTCCGCCGCGTGCCGCTCACCCAGGCCGTCGGCGGCATCGCGCCGCGCGCCGCGCTCGCGCCCGTCTCCCTCAGCTACCGCGAACGCGACCCCGACCCGGTCTTTCCCGGGCTCGACGTCGCCGTCGAATGGACGGTGTTCAGCGGGGCGGCCCGCAACACCCTGCACATCCAGGCGGTCGGCTCCTCCGCCGGGCTCACCCTCGGCCTGCAGTTCAGCCCGGACGCCGTCGCCCCGCGCACGGTCCAGGCGCTGGCCGGGCATCTGCGCACCGTGATCGAGAGCCTCGCGGACCGGCCCGACCTGCGCGTGGGCGACCTTCCGGTGCTGACCCCGCAGGAACGGGAGGACTTGGAGGGGTGGAACGCCACCCGCAGGACCTTCCCCGGCCTCACCGTGACCGAGCTGTTCGAGCGGCGCGCCCGGGCGGCCCCGGACGCCGTGGCGGTCGTGTCCGGCGACCGTGAGGTGACCTACGCCGAGCTGGACGAGGCGGCCGGACGGCTGGCGGGAGCGCTGCGGGAACGCGGTATGGGCCCGGGCGAGGTCGTCGCCCTCCACCTGGAGCGATCGCCGGAGATGGTCGCCGGCGTGCTGGCCGTCCTGAAGGCGGGCGCCGCCTATCTGCCGCTGGATCCGGCCTACCCCGCCGAGCGGCTCGCCTTCGTCCTGAGGGACGCGCGGGTCTCCCTGGTCCTGGCCCCGGAGCGGCTCGGCGGCCCGCCCTGCGTCACCGGCGCCCCGGATCTGTCCGGCGTCATCGGCCCGCCGAACGAGCATGACACCCCGAACACGCCGAACGGGGAGAACGCGCCGAACGGGCGGTACACGTCGAACACGCCGAACGGACATGACACGCCGAACGGGCGGTACACGTCGATCACATCGGACCCGTCCGAGACCTCGGCCGGCGATCCTCCCCAGCCGCTCGGTGACACCGGGGCGCCCATGCCGGTGCCGGTGCTGGAGCTCGGAGAACTGGCCTCCTGGCCCGGCGCGGCCGGCCCCGTGAACCTGGCGTCCCCGGCCTCCGGCGACCTCGCGTACGTCATCTACACCTCCGGATCCACCGGCCGGCCCAAGGGCGTCGAGGTGGAACACCGCTCGCTGACCAACCTCCTGCTCGCCATGCGCGACGAGCTCGGAGCAGGTGACGGAGACGTGTGGCTCGGGCTGACCACCCTGGCGTTCGACATCTCGGCGCTGGAACTGCTGCTCCCGCTGATCACCGGGAGCCGGGTCGTCGTCGTGCCCGAGGCGAGCACCAGGGACGGCGCCGCGCTGCGACGGCTGATCGAGGCCGAGTCCGTCACCCACGCGCAGGCGACGCCGTCGAGCTGGCGGCTGCTGCTGGACGCGGGGTTCGACGCGCCGGGCCTGGTCGCGCTGAGCGGGGGCGAGCCGCTGCCGTTGCCGCTGGCACGGGAGCTGCGCGACCGGGTGGGCCGTCTGGTCAACGTCTACGGCCCGACGGAGACCACGGTGTGGTCGTCCATCGCGGAGATCCCGCAGGCGCCGGCCGAGGTCACCATCGGCGGCCCGCTCGCCAACACCACGATCCGCCTGCTGGACGAGCGCCTGGCGCAGGTTCCCGTCGGGGTCCCGGGCGAGATCTGCATCGGCGGGGACGGGGTCGCCCGCGGGTACCGGGACCGTCCCGAGCTGACGGCCGCACGCTTCCCGCAGGACCCTCACGGCCCGCCGGAAGCGCGGCTGTACCGCACGGGCGACCTCGGCAGGAGACGGCCGGACGGGCTGATCGATTTCCTGGGCAGGGCGGATTCGCAGGTCAAGATCCGCGGTCACCGCGTCGAGCTGGGCGAGATCGAGGCCAGGCTGCTGGAGCACCCGCTCGTCGCCGAGGCCGCCGTGGTCCTGCGGGAGGACGAGCAGCGCCTGGTCGCCTACGTCGTCCCGAAGACGGCCCCGTCGGCCCCGTCCAACGCGTCGGACGCGTCGACCGCGTCGGACACGTCGACTCCGTCAGACCAGTCGGCTCCGTCGGCTCCGTCGGCTCTGTCAGACGCGTCGGTCCCGCCGGCTCCCTCGGACCCGGAGACGGCGTCGGACCCGGACACGGCGTCGGGCCCGGAGATGAGCGCCCGGTTGCGCGAGCACCTGGCACGGGTGCTGCCGGGCGTCATGGTGCCGGGCGTCTTCGTCGAGCTGGAGCGCCTGCCGCTGACTCCGGCGCGCAAGCTCGACCGTGCCGCCCTGCCCGACCCGCCGTCGCGTACCGCCCCGCAGTCCCCGCCGCCGGTCGGGACCGATCCCTTGGTGGCCGAGGTCACCCGCATCTGGGAGGAGGTGCTGCGGTTCGACGGCATCCAGCCCGACGAGGACCTCTTCGAGCTCGGTGGCCACTCGCTGACCGTCACCCAGATCGCGAGCCGCATCCGCAAGCACCTCGGGGTGGACGTCGACCTGGACGTCTTCTTCGACACCCCTACCATCGACGGCGTGGTACACGCGATCAGATCGTCCGGACAGGAGATGACATGACCGACTTCGATGACACGCCGGCGGCCCTGGACACCGCGACGGTGCGCAGGCGCGTCGCCGACATGGTGGTGACGGCCTCGGACGGCGAGATCGCCGCCGAGGAGGTGCTGCGGCCGGGCGTCTCGTTCACCGCGGCCGGGGTGACGTCGCTGACCACCCTGCGCCTGATCGACGCGATCGAGGAAGAGTTCGGGGTGGAGGTCGAGCTGGGCCGCGACGTGAGCTTCCTCGACGGCCTGGACTCTTTGGTGGCCCACATCCTCGACGCTGTGTCCTCATCGGCCGCCCACCGGTGAGCGGCCGATGAGGACGCGGCTGGAGTTCCGCGGGGAGCGGTCCGAGACGGCGCCGCTCGCCTGGGGGCAGCGGTCGATATGGCTGGCGATGTGCCGGACCATGCCGAGCGACCACTACTTCAACTTCGGCCGCGTCGTCACGATCGCACCGCACCCGCAGCGGGTGGTGCTGGAGGCGCTCGCGGCGCTGGTCGCCCGGCACGAGTCCCTCCGCACTCGGCTGCGCGAGGCCGACGGCGACGTCCACCAGGCGGTGGAGCGCTCGGGGGTCCTGGAGGTCGAGGTCGTGGAGTGTCCGGCCGCGGACCTCAGGCGCACGGCGGAGGACATGCTGGAGCGTCTGGCCGCGCCCGTCTTCGACTACCACGCCGAGTGGCCCGTGCGCATCGGCCTGGTGACGTGCGACGGCGACGTCCGGTCCGTCGTGATCGTGTTCTGCCATCTGGCCGCGGACGGGCACGGCGCTGACGTCGCCGTGCGCGACCTGCGGCTGCTGCTGCGCCGGGGCGCCCTCCCCGGGCCGCCGCCGCGTCAGCCGCTGGATCTGGCCCGCGAGCAGTCGTCGCCCGCCGGCCTGCGCGTCTCCTCCTCGGCGCTGGCCTTCTGGGAGCGGGAGTACCGCCGCATCGCGCCCTCGATGTTCGGCGCCCCGGCCGGCCCGCCCCGGCGGCCCCGGTTCTGGCGGGCGGCGATGACGTCCCCGGCCATGGGCACCGCCGTGCAGGTGATCTCCGGCCGGTACCGGGTGAGCCAGACGACGGTGCTCCTCGCCGGCGCCGCCGCGATGGTGGGGGAGGTGACGGGACATCGCACCTGCGCCATGCTCCCCGTGGTGAACAACCGCTTCCACGTGCGCGACCGTGAGGTGGTCACGCCGCTCGCACAGGACGGCCTGTTCGTCCTCGACCTCACCGACGAGACCTTCGAGAGCCTGCTGCGCTCGGCGTGGGCGTCGTCCCTGCGCGCCTACAAGCACACGAGGTTCGACCCGCTGGAGCTCCGCCGGGTGGTCGACGCCGTGAGCGCCGAGCGTGGCGAGACCGTTCATCCCTACTGCTGCTTCAACGACCAGCGGCTGGTGGAGCCGCCGCGGATCGTCGCCGCCGAGCACGACGAGGCGGCCGTCCGGGCCTCCCTCGACGAGACGAGGGTGACCTGGCCGGTCAAGCTGGACCAGCTGAACTGCAGGTTCTGCCTGCACGTGACCGACGAGCCCGCCGGCCTCGGGATCTCGCTCACCGCCGACACCGCCTATCTCCCGCCGGAGGCGATGGAAGGCTACCTGCGCGGACTGGAGCGCCTGCTCCTCGCGGCCGCCTACCGCGAGGTGCGCCTGGCCGAGCTCCCACGCCTGGTCGGCACGGCATCCGCCTGACCACACACGGCGGCGCGCCGCCACCTGTTCCCAGGTGACGGCGCGCCGGTCGTCTCGTCCTCGCCCTTGTCCTCGTTCTCGTCTTGTTCCCGTCCTTGTTCTCGCGACCTGATGCCGGGCTCAGCCCAGCCCGTTCCGCATCGCCGTGATCAGCTCGCCGCTGGTCGTGTCCCCGCTGAGCTCCCAGAAGAAGGAGCCGCCGAGACCCTGGTTCTTGGAGTAGCTCATCTTCCCCGAGATCGTGCTGGGGGTGTCGTAGCTCCACCACTGGTTGCCGCAGAACGCGTAGGCGGTGCCGGCCACGGTGCCGGTCGCCGGGCACCGGGTCTTGAGCACCTTGTAGTCCTCGATGCCGGCCTCGTAGGTGGCGGGCGCCGCGCCGGAGGCGCTGCCGCCGGGGGCGCTCTGCGTGACCCCGGTCCAGCCCCGGCCGTAGAAGCCGATGCCGAGCAGCAGCTTGCTCGCCGGGACGCCCTTGCTCTTGAGCTTCTGGATGGCCGCGTCGGAGTAGAAGCCGGGGGTCGGGATGCCGCTGTAGGAGGTCAGCGGCGAGTGCGGGGCGGTCGGGCCGTTGGCCGCGAAGGCCCCGAAGTAGTCGTAGGTCATGACGTTGTACCAGTCGATGTACTGCGAGGCGCCGCCGTAGTCGGCCGCGTCGATCTTGCCGCCGGAGGTGCCGTCGGCCGTGATCGCGGCGGTGACCAGGTAGCTGGACCCGAAGCGGGAGCGCAGCGCCGACATCAGGTTCCTGAACGCCGCCGCGCCGCTGCCGTCACAGCTCAGGCCGCACGCGTTCGGGTACTCCCAGTCGATGTCGATGCCGTCGAACACGTCGGCCCAGCGCGGGTCCTCGACCAGGTTGTAGCAGGAGTTGGCGAACGCGGCCGGGTTGGCCGCCGCCTGCCCGAACCCGCCCGACCAGGTCCAGCCGCCGAAGGACCACAGCACCTTCAGGCCGGGATGCTTGGCCTTGAGCTTGCGGAGCTGGTTGAAGCTGCCGCGCAGCGCGCCCGCGTCCCAGGTGTCGGCCACCCCGTCGACGCTCTCGGCGGCGGTGTAGGCGCGGTCGTAGTCGGCGTAGGAGTCGCCGATGGCGCACTGGCCGTTGGTGACGTTGCCGAAGGCGTAGTTGATGTGGGTGAGCTTGGCGGCCGACCCGCTGGTCTCGATGTTCTTGACGTGGTAGTTGCGCTGGTAGACGCCCCACTCGGCGAAGTAGCCGAGCAGTTTGTTCCCGCCGCCGCCCCCGCCGGGCTGGGTGGTGGCGCTGACCTGGTTGCTCGCGGCCGACAGGTTGCCCGCGGCGTCGCGTGCCTTGACGGTGTAGGTGTAGGCCGTGGAGGCCGAAAGACCGGAGTCGGTGTAGCTCGTCCCGGTCGCGGTGGTGACCAGCGTGCCGCCGCGGTACACGTTGTAGCCGGTGACGCCGACGTTGTCGGTGGAGGCGTTCCAGGCGAGGGAGACGCTGGAGGAGGTGGTGCCGGTGGACCGCAGGCTGCCGGGCGTGCTCGGCGGGGTGGTGTCGCCGCCGCCGGTCGCCGTGGTGACGTTGAGCGTGTTGCTCGCGCTTGACACGTTGCCCGCGGCGTCGCGCGCCTTGACGGTGTAGGCGTAGGCCGTGCCGGCCGACAGACCTGTGTCGGTGTAGCTCGTGCCGGTGACGGTGGTGACCAGCGTCGAGCCGCGGTAGACGTTGTAGCCGGTGACGCCGACGTTGTCGGTGGAGGCGTTCCAGGCGAGGGAGACGCTGGAGGAGGTGGTCGCCGTGGACCGCAGACCGGCGGGCGCGCTGGGCGCCGTGGTGTCGCCGCCTCCGCCGGTGACCGGCGTCCACAGAGCCGGCACGTTCGGCGGCTCCCAGCCGACCAGCGACGTGTGGCTCTGGACGCACCGGTAGTCGACGCCGTTGTAGCTGACCACGGTGCCCACGGTGTAGGCCGTGTTCGGGGCCCACGCGGCGGCCATGGCGGCGCGGCTCGCGACCGCGACCGTGGCGGAGGCGCTCGGCCCGAACGCGACCGCCGTCCCGAGCGGCAGGAGCATTGCCCCCGTCGCGAGCAGGACCTTGGCGAACTTGTATCTCATTTGTGCTCCACGTCCATCGGGCGGATGCGAATTGGGGGGTCGATGAGGACGTATGTACGGCGGGCGGCGCGCGGCACCCGGCCGGAAACCCGGCGGGAGGCACGCGGCACGGGGGGCCGGGAACCCGGCGGGCGGCCGCGCGGGCGGCTTCGCCCGGCATTCACTGAGGGCGGCGGTACGGGGCGAACTGGCGGAGGACCGGCGGAGACCGCGGCATGGCGGCAACCTCCCCACCTCGTCATCACAACGAAACTGTTAGGAAGCTTTCCTTTTAATTAGCAGCGAACCTACCCGCCCTTGACTCCGCCGTCAATGTCCTGTCACCCCGGATTCCCCGGCCGTCCACCCCGGAGCGCCCCCGCGCGACCGCCCGCCCGGCGGTGGGGATCGCTATGGCGCCGGGCGCGCCCGGCGGGAGCCGGCGGCCGGCTATCGCCTCCCCGTTTCGCCGTGACCGGTAGCCGGAGAAAAGGTCGGAAACAAACGCGCCTGACCGGCCCCGGGGGACTGTGTACAGAAAGTAAGATCCCGCTTTCCGGGGTGCAAAAACGAAACCAGGGTAGTAATGTCAAAACGAAGCCGGTCGGAAGTCCCATGATCGGCCGATTGGGGCGCACATGCGGGAGTCCGGCACCGCATCATCCCAGCGCCCACGGCGCGAGAGCGCCGCCGCCGGCCAAGGTTGGTCCATCGATCCGAAGCTCGCTCGCGAATAATTCCAGCCCCCCAAGCAGAACGGTAAAGGCATGCGGAACTCTGGAGACGGCACGATGCTTCCCTCGGTCGAAGATCTGTCCGTCCTGCCACTCACCCAATTGCTAGAGACGGCGCAGTACAAGGATCTCTTTGACACGGTTCCTCCGAAGGCCGGCGTGAAAGTTTCCGTGGCGGCCTTCAACTCCTCGATCTGAGGAGGCCGGCGGCTTCAAGGGACAACCCGGTGCCGTTCCGACAGTTCGTGCTCAAGGTCGCGAGCCGGTGCGACCTCGCGTGTGACCACTGCTACGTGTACGAGCACGCCGACCAGAGCTGGCGCCGCCGTCCGAAGGTCATCGAGCCGGACACGCTGACGGCGGCGGCCGACCGCATCGCCGAGCACGCCCGGGCGCACCGCCTTCCCGCCGTGCACGTGGTGTTGCACGGCGGGGAGCCCTTGCTGGCGGGACACGACCTGCTCGAACAGGCCATCGTGGGGCTGCGCGGTGCCCTGGAGGGGGTGTGCGGACTCGACCTGCGCGTCCACACCAACGGCGTGACGCTCGACGCCCGCTTCTGCCGCCTGTTCGCGGCCCATGGCGTGCGGGTGGGCGTCTCCCTGGACGGTGACCGTCCGGCCAACGATCTGCACCGGCGCTACGCCGATGGCCGGGGGAGCTACGACAGGGTCATCAGAGGGATCGACCTGCTGCGCAGGACCTACCCCGGCATCTACGCCGGGCTGCTGTGCACCATCGACGTGCGGAACGACCCGGTCGCCGTCTACGAGGCGCTGATCGCCCTCGACCCGCCGGTGGTCGACTTCCTCCTGCCGCACGCGACGTGGGACCACCCTCCACCTCGCCCCCGTAGTGAGACCGAGTACGCCGACTGGCTCATCGCGATCTTCGACCGGTGGGTGAAGGACGGCCGCCCGGTCGGCGTGCGGATGTTCGACTCCATCATCCGCACCGGCCGCGGGCAGGGGAGCCTGACCGAGGCGTTCGGCCTGGACGAATGCGACCTGGCGGTCATCGAGACCGACGGCCGGTACGAGCAGGTCGACTCCCTCAAGACCGCCTACGACGGCGCCCCCGCGACCGGATGCGATGTCTTCACCCACACGCTCGACCAGCTCGCCGCGTCGCCGAGCATGGCCGGCCGCCGCGCCGGTCTGGAAGGACTGGGCGAGACCTGCCAGAGCTGCCCGGTGGTCACGAGCTGCGGCGGAGGGCTGTACGCCCACCGGTACCGAGCGGGCGCCGGGTTCCTCAACCCCAGCGTGTACTGCCCTGACCTGCTCAGGCTCGTCACGCACATCCACGAGCACGACGACCGGGCGCGAGGTGCTCCCCCGCCGCCGCGCGGCAGCGCGCCCGCCGTCTCCGCCGCGGCGTTGCCGATCCCCCAGGATGAGCTCGACGCTCTCGGGAGCGGTTACGGCGGAGGTGAGGTGATCGCCCGGCTGGAGAGCGGGCAGAGGTTCATCCGCCGCATGCTGGTGACCGGAGTGGGCGAGACGGGCCTGCCCGGCGTTCCGGGGGCGTGGGACCTGCTCCTGGCCCTCGACCACGATCATCGGGACGCGCTGCAGCGGGTCCTCGACCATCCGTACGTGCGGGTGTGGGCCGAGCGGTGCCGCGAGAGCGCCGCGCACGCCGCGCCCGAGCCGGGCTACCTGGCGAACCTCGTCCTCGCGGCGGCCGTCCGCGCCGGGGTCGTGGCGCGGCTCACCGTTCCGGTGACGGGCGGGCTGCTGCATCTGCCCACGCTGGGCGGCCTGGTGACGGGGCGCGTCGCCGAGGCGCGGGTCGAGACCGGTCCCGGCGGGTTCGCCGTGACCGCCGGCCGCCGCCGCTGGGAGGTCCGGCTGGACGATCGGGCGGGCGGCGACTGGCTGCCGGTCCGCCGGCTCGCCGCGGAGGGACTCTCGGTGGTCCTGGAGGACGCCGACCCCCACCGGGACTGTTACGAGACGCCGGTCTCGCCGCGGTTGCCGCGGGAGCGGGCGGAGGAATGGCAGGAGATGTTCGCGCGGGCGTGGGCCCTCATCCTCGCCGACCACGCCGCCTACGCCCCCGCCCTGGCCGCGGGGCTGCGGGTGATGACGCCGCTCGCCTCGGCAGGGCCGGACGCCGATGCGAGCGCCACCGCCAGGTACGCCGGTGGCGCGATCGGCGTCGCCCTTCCCGGCGACCCGGCCACGCTGGCATTGCTGATGATGCACGAGTTCCAGCACGTCAAACTGGGCGCCGTGATGGACCTGCTGGGGCTGTACAAGCTCCACCTGTACCACCAGAGCGACACCAGGCTGTACGAAGCGCCCTGGCGCGCGGACAGGCGTCCGCTGGAGGGGCTGCTCCAGGGCACCTACGCGCACGTGGCGGTCGCCGACTTCTGGCGGGTGCGGCGGCACGGCGGCGCGGAGGTCGACACCCGCGCCGCGGAGATCCGGTATCGGCGCTGGCGTTCCGGCACCCTCGCCGCGTGCGGCACGCTGATCGACAGCGGGTCGCTCACCCCGCTCGGCGAACGGTTCGTCGGGAAAATACGGGCTACGGTCGAATCATGGTCTGATGACTGATTTTCGCGATCTTCTGTGTGCTTCATCTGAAACAGATGCCGTGTAGCGCTTGACCATTCATGGGCGGTCGCGTTGCATTACCTTTATCGTGGTAAGTGTTCGAACACTTCCGCGTCCGGCTTCCTCTGGGTGGGGAGGAGCAACCGCGA
Organism: Sphaerisporangium rhizosphaerae; assembly: GCF_042665155.1. Classification (NCBI taxonomy): domain Bacteria; kingdom Bacillati; phylum Actinomycetota; class Actinomycetes; order Streptosporangiales; family Streptosporangiaceae; genus Sphaerisporangium; species Sphaerisporangium rhizosphaerae. The sequence continues at coordinate 53,204 of NZ_JBHTCG010000013.1, forward strand.
GGTCGGGAGACGGAACCTCATGGCAGACGGATCGTTCTCCGGCGATGGACTGGGCGGGCCGTTTTTCTTCTTGTCCTACCGCCATATCGGGCCGACCGACAGCGGGGAGCAAGATGGCCATGTCGTCGAGTTCTACAGAGATCTGTGCCGCCACATCATGCAGTTGACCGACCATCCGGACGGGGTGCCGGCCGGATTCATCGACCGCACGATACTCGGTGGCAACCGCTGGAACGCCGACATCATGCATGCCCTCGCGACCTGCAAGGTCTTCGTGCCGCTGTACCAGCCCAAATATTTCACCAGCGAATTCTGCGGCAAGGAGTGGGACGCCTTCGCCCGCCGCGTCGAGTTGCACCGGAACGAACGGTACTACCCCTTCACCGCGATCCTTCCCGTGCTGTGGGCTCCGGTCGACATGAACCACCTCCCGAAGGTCGCCAGTGAGCTTCAGGTGCGCCACCCCGAGCCGGGAGGAGACTGCCTCTACCGGCTGGCGATCATGAAGGACTTCCACAAGGGGTATGTCAGCGCGACCTTCGAAATAGCGACCGCGATCGTCGACGTCGCGACGAGCACGCGTCTGGCGCCGTGCGACCCCGCGGTTTTCACCAACCTGAGGAACGTCTTCGATGAGGCGCAGTGCTGAGCGGGACGCGGTACGCGGCCGCCCCTATTCCCGTCATCGCGCGGGCGAGGTGATGTGACATGTCCATTCTGACGCCCGGCGACATCGATCATCGCGTTCCCTACTTCTTTCTCAGCTACGAGCCGACGCCGAAATACGGGCCCGAGGACACCGGAGACCCGGACGAGTGGGTCAGGGCGTTCTTCGAGAGGCTCTCGCGGGTGGTCGCCGAATCGACGGCGCTCGGGGACTCCGACGTGGTGGGCTACATGGACGACGAGCGGCCACGGGCCGGCTGGTCGCCGCGCACCGCCGCGGCGCTGCGGTCGTGCCGCGTCTTCGTCCCGCTCTACGCGCCGCGCTACTTCGTCAGCGAGCGCTGCGGGCGCGAGTGGGCGGTCTTCGCGCGCCGGGTGAGGCGGTCGGTCAGCGAGTCGGAGCAGATCAAGGCGATCGTCCCCGCTCTGTGGGTGCCGACGCCGCCGCCGAAGGTGCCGGCCGCGACCGAGGAGGTCAAGTTCGACGCGGCGGCGATGGGCGAGACCTACCAGCGGCTCGGCCTCTACGGCATGATGCGCACCGATCTGAGCCAGGCCTACGAGGCGTCGGTGGCCGAACTGGCCCAGCGCATCGTCGACGCGGCCGAGTCCTCTCGCGTGCTGCCGGGCGAGGAGATGAGCTACCAGGCGGTGCACAACGCCTTCACCGGCTATCCCCGCCGGAAACTGCAGATCGTGCTGGCCCCGGCCCAGAGGGCCCCCGCCAGGAGCGGCGCCTACTACGGGGGTGAGGACGCCGAGTGGAATCCGTACTATCCGCAGAGCACGACCTCTCTGGCGGACTACGCGACCGATCTGGTGCGCAACCTGGAGTACGCCCCTGAGGTCCTCATTCTGCGCGACAGCGCCGAAGAGGTGCTCGGGTCCCAGCCGCCCTCGGCGCCCGCGGTGCTCATCATCGATCCGTGGGCGGGCGACGATCCCGAACTGCTCCGGCAACTCAGGCGGCTGGACGATCTGGACAAGCCGTGGATCGACATCATCGTCCCCTGGAACCGCGACGACGATCAGACGTATCGGCTCGAAGGCGAGCTGGCGCGGAAATTGGAGGAGGTTCTGCGCCGCAGGCTCGTGGAAGGGCGAATGAGCTCTAGGATTTCGGCACGGGATACATCGACCATCGAAGAGTTCGGCCGCACTCTGCGCGCCGTTGTGCACCGCGTGGGAAATCAGTATCTCAAGCATACGACGGCTCATCCTCCCACCGGGCCGCAGGCCTCGCGCCTGAGACTGCGGGGACCGGATGGCGCAGAGAATCGGATAAACCGTGAGGATCGAGATGCGTGACCACCAAGAAGGTCAGATCATCACCTTCTACTCGTACAAGGGTGGAACGGGACGCACGATGGCGTTGGCCAACACCGCGTGGATCCTCGCGAGCAACGGCCATAAGGTGCTGGCCATCGACTGGGACCTGGAGTCGCCGGGGCTGCACAAGTTCTTCCATCCATTCCTGACCGCGGGCATCAGCGATACGCCGGGTGTCGTCGAAATGCTGCAGGAATACGCGTGGGCGGCCGTTCTGGACGAGCCGCGGCCCGACGACTGGTATGAGCAGTACGCGCAGGTCCATCCGTATGTGACCCCGTTGAAGTGGAACGGATTCCCTGCCCCCGGCCGGTTGGACTTCATGTCCGCGGGCAGGCAGAACCGCGAGTACTCGTCGTTGATCGCCTCGTTCGACTGGGACAATTTCTGGGACCAACTCGGCGGCGGCCTGTTCTTCGACGCACTGCGGTCCAGTGTCAAACGCGATTACGACTTCGTGCTGATCGACAGCCGCACCGGACTGAGCGACATCGCCGACATCTGCACGATGCACCTGCCCGACCGGCTCGTCGACTGCTTCACCCTCAGCGACCAGGGCATCGAGGGCGCGGCCAACGTCGCCCGTGACGTCAGCCAGGCGAGCACCGGCCGCAGCATGCAGATCTTCCCCGTTCCCATGCGGGTCGAAGAAAGCGCCGAGAAGGAGAAGCTCGACGCGGGACGGGCCTACGCCCGCAGTAAGTTCGACCGCTTCCTCACCGGCCCCGGCAGGGCCGAGCCCGACCGCTACTGGGCCTCCGTCGAGATCCCCTACCGGCCCTTCTACGCCTTCGAGGAGATCCTCGCGGCGTTCGTGGACGTCCCCAACACGGCTCGCTCGATGCTCAAGGCCTACGAGAGCCTCACCGAGGTCGTCACCGGCATCGAGCTCAGCAACGCGCCCATCGACGAAAAGCAGCGGCTCCGCTATCGCGACCTGTTCACCCGTGTCCGGCCGGTCGCACCGGGGGACGTGATCCTCAGCTACGTCCCCGAGGACCGCATCTGGGCGGAATGGCTGCAGTCTCTGCTCGTCCGCGCCGACTTCCGGGTCCACATGCACTGCGAGACCCTCGACGAGCCCTCCGACGGCAGGCCCGAGCGGGGCGGCGTCGACCACTTCATCGCCGTGCTCTCTCCCGCCTACGTCCGCTCGCCCCGGGTACGCGAGCTGTGGCCGGGCCTGTCGGCCGGTGCCGGCTCCGCCGGGCGCCCGGTCGTGGTGCCGGTGCGGGTCGCCGACATGCGCGCGGCCTACCCCTTCAGCGACCCGCCGGCCGTCGACCTCGTCCGCATCGACGAGGACCAGGCCACCATGGCGGTCATGCGGGCGCTCGGCCAGTCGCCGCGCGACGTGCAGAGCCTGTCGGCGACGGCCTCCTCCGGCGCGCGGTTCCCCCGCACCCAGCCGGTGATCAGCAACCTGCCCACCCGCAACACCGCCTTCACCGGCCGCGGCACCCTGTTGGAAAGGCTGCGCGACCAGCTCATCGGCGGCAACAACACCGCCGCGGTCGTGCCGCAGGCGCTGCACGGCCTGGGCGGCATCGGCAAGAGCCAGGTGGCGTTGGAGTACGCCCACCGCTTCACCGCCGACTACGACGTGCTTTGGTATGTTCCCTCCGCTCAGGCGGCCCTGGCCATTCCCGCGCTCGTCGACCTGGCGGAGCACCTCGGCATCCCGGTCGGCGACAACGTCGAGGATGTTCTGCAGAGCCTGCGGCGCAAGCTGCAGCGCGACACCCAGATCCGCTGGCTGCTGCTGTTCGACAACGCGCACGAGCCGGCCGACATCGAGAACCTTCTGCCCGGCGGGCACGGCCACGTCATCATCACCTCCCGAGGGCAGGAGTGGTCACAGCTCGCCACCCCGCTCGAGGTCGACGTCTTCACCCGTGAGGAGAGCGTGCAGCACCTGGTGCAGCGGGTCGGTGCGCTGAGCCGTGAGGACGCCGACATGGTGGCGGACGCTCTCGGCGACCTGCCCCTCGCCATCGAGCAGGCCGCCGCCTGGCTCTCAGAGACGGGCATGGCCCCGGGCGACTACGTCGACCAGCTCAAGACCAAGATGTCGCAGGTCCTGTCGCTCAACAAGCCGGCCAACTACCCGACCCCGGTCGCGGCGGCCTGGGAAGTGTCCTTCACCGAGCTGCAGCAGCGCTCGCCCGCCGGCACCCGGCTGCTCCAGCTCTGCGCCTTCTTCGCGCCGGAGGCCATCTCCATCGACATGCTCTACAGCGACGAGGCCAGGCGCGCGCTGGTGCCCTACGACCCGGCGCTGCGCGAGAAGCTCGTCATGGGACGGGTCATCAAGGAGATCAGCCGCTTCGGGCTGGCCCGGCTCGACCAGGCCATCAAGTCCGTGGTCGTCCACCGGCTCGTGCAGGGCATGGTCCGCCACCGGATGTCGGAGGACGAGCAGGTCACGGCCGCGCGCGAGGTGCACGCCATCCTCGTGCGCGCCCGGCCGTGGGACAGCGACGTGGACGACCAGAGCAAGTGGCAGGAGTACGACAAGATCTGGCCGCACCTCGATCCGTCGAAGGCCATCGAGTGGGGCAGGGAGCCGATCCGCGACCTGCTGATCGAGCGGGTGCGCTACCTGTGGCGGCGCGGCCAGTTCGAGGACGCCATCGCCCTGGGCGAGGAACTGGAGTCGGCGTGGCTCGCGCGCTACCCCCTCGTCCGCGAGCGGCTCACGGGCGACCCCGACCCCGCTCCCGACGATCAGGAACTGGAGACGATCGAGCGGCAGATCCTGCACCTGCGGTTCCAGGTGGCCAACGTCCTGCGATCGCAGGGCCTCTACACCGAGGCACGGCGCACCGACGACGAAGTGCTCACCCGGCAGCGGGTCTTCTTCGGCGCCAACGCCGAGAACCATCCTCACACGCTGATGACGGCAGGAGGGCTGGCCGCCGACCTGCGCGCACTCGGGGAGTACGCCGACGCGCTGCGGATGGCCACCGACACCTTCGACCGGCTGAAGGAGAACTTCGGCGACGACCACCCGCGCACCCTGGCCGCGGCCAACAACCTGGCGGTGTCGCTGCGCCTGGTGGGCAGGTTCGCCGACGCCCGGGACGTGGACGACGACACCTACCAGCGCCGCATCCTCGTCCTGGGCGCGCAGCACCCCTACACGTTGTTCTCCGGCGCCAACCTCGGGGGCGACCTGCGGGACGCCGGGGAGTACACCAAGTCGGTGCAGATGCTGCGGCAGATGTACGAGCAGCACCGCACGCTGCTCGGCGAGGACTACCCCGACACGCTGCGCACCGCCAAGAGCCTCGGCGTCTCGCTGCGGAAGGCCGGCTTCTACTCCGAGGCGTTCCAGCTCACCGAGCAGACCAGCAAGCTGTTCGAGCGGGTGTACGGCGTGGAGAGCCCCGACACGCTGGTCTGCCGAATCAACCTGGCCTCCGACCTCGCCGCGCTGGGTGAGAAGAGCCAGGCCCGCGACATCGTGAGCAAGGTGCGCGACGCGTTCGCGGGAATGCTGGGACCCGAGCATCCCTACACGCTGATCGCGGCCAACAACCTGTCGATCTACGTCCGCGAGGCCGAGTCGCCCGAGAAGGCCGCGGGCATGGCCGCCGACACCTTCCGCTTCATGGAGGTCATGCTCGGCGACAACCACCCGTACACCCTGTACAGCGCCGTCAACTACGCCAACTGCCTGACCGACCTCGGAAACCTCGGTGAAGCGCTGCGCCTGGAGCGCGCGACGCTCCATGCGCTGCGCGACACGCTCGGACCGACGCACCCCGACACCCTGGCCTGCTCGGCCAACCTCGCCAAGACGTTGTCCTACGCCGACCACGACTCCGAGGCGCGGTCGTTGCGGGAGGAGACGCTGAACTCCTTCCGCGCCGTGCTCGGCGAAACCCACCAGTTGCTGGAGTTCCTGGAAGGCGACCGCCGGATGACCCTGGACCTGGAGGCGCTCCCCGTCTGACCACGCGCCCCCGTACGCCGCACGCCCAGGCCGTTCGACGGCCTGGGTCCGGCCGTGCCGAACCCGTGGGTCAGGCGGCGCTCGCGCTCATCCGCAGTAAGCCGGCCGGGCGAAGGACGACGCCCCGGCCGTGAGCCAGGTGAGAAGGCTGGGCAGGGCGTAAATGGCCGAGAAATGACCGACGCCCGGCTGGATGAGCGGTTCGGCGCCGCGTATCTTCTCGGCGAGCCATCCGGTGTGACTCACGGGGGAGAAGATGTCATCCGCGCCGTGCCACAGCCGGACGGGGGCCGATATGAGCGCCAGGTCGAACCCCCACGGGTTGCGGAATGCCACGGCGTCGTCCACCCAGCCGCCGAAAGAGCTCTTCAACGCGATTTCATAACCCTGGGTCAGCGATTTACGGACGACCGCATTCATGACGATACGCCGATCGGACTGCGGAAGTTCATGAAAGAACCCGCGGATCAGGGAGGTCGGTTTCTCGCGGATATCCTGGGCTCTCGGCTCGAGGAATTCGGTGAAATACCGGGTGCCCTGCGACGCGGCCTCGTACTCCTTGATATTGGAGGGCGCCATGTCGTCGTACCACCGGCGGCCCATGCCGTCGGGGCCCTCGTCGGGCGGCGCCAGCGTCACCAGGGTCGCCGCCTTGGTGACCCTCTCACGCAGGAGCGCCGCGCACGCCAGTGCGTGCGGCCCGCCGCCCGATCGGCCGACGACCGCGAAGCGCTCGATGCCGAGCCGGTCGGCGATGGTGCGCACCTGGTCGGCGCCGTCGCTCACCGCGCGTTTCTCGCGCCTGGTGGAACGGCCGTAACCAGGGCGGTCGTAACAGATGAGCCTGATCCGGTGACGGAAGAGGAAGGATGTCTTCGGCAGTGGCCCCACGCGGCATCCGGGAGTGCCGTGGAAGAAGAAGACGGGAGTGCCATAGGGGTCGCCCCACTCGGTGACGGCGAGCCGGCCGTCTCGCCCGTAGGGGATGCTCCTTGTGGGCACGCCATCTTGCAGCCTCACGTCACGCGTCGGCGGCACATCGTGCTCGGTCAGCACATCTCTCCCCATCCAAGAGCGTCGTCGAGCCGAGGGATACCCGCGGCCGGTGGGGTTCACCGAGACGCGGATGCCTCCCCGGCGCAATCATGGCCGAAAATACACGTGCCATGACACGATGCGTGCACAGGCGTGACGTAGGAGTGCACCCCGCCGGGCCTGCCCGGTTGAGCCGACGCCTTGAGATGTTCCAACGTCGGCCTTGCCGAACCGCACAGCGAAGGTCCCTCAACCTTACGCGACGTAGGTACGGGTTACCATAGCGCGCTTCGGGTCACGGGTCCCCTAAAAGCATTCGTTCCAGCCCTCTGGTTGCCATTCTGTGCGCCTATGGGCGTCTTCGCGCCAGGACTCTCTGCGGTTGTTGTGGAGGTTTCATCGCCATTTGCCATTACTGTGACACATGTCCGACGGATGATCTGGTGTCCGAAGCGTCACCATGTAATGCCGCCGGGGCGGGTTTCCCTCTCGGTGTGGGGACGGTGCGGGGTTACGCTCACGGGCATGACTGTGGGAGATGGCTGGTCGCACGAGAGGTACTGCTCGGCGGTCGAGGCGGAGGTGGCGCGGCTCGCGGAGGTCGTGGAGGGGGCCGTCCTCGCGGTGGAGGTGCCCACCTGTCCGGGGTGGACGGTGGGGAAGCTGGTCAGGCACGTTGGGATCATCCATCGCTGGGCGGAGCACATCGTCCGTGAGCGGACCCGGACGCCGGTCACGTCGCGGGAGGTGCCGGTGAAGCTGCCGGAGGACGACGCGGAGTACTCCTCCTGGCTGGCAGAGGGCGGCGAAACCCTGGTGACGACGTTGCGGGCGGCGGGGGGCGAGGTCCCGGTGTGGTCGTGGGGAGGCGAGACGAACTCGGTGTTCTGGGCGCGGCGGATGCTGCACGAGTCCACGGTGCACCGGGCGGACGCCGAGATCACGCTCGGGCGCGAGCCGGACATCGCCGTGCCGGTCGCGGTGGACGGGGCCGAGGAACTCCTGGACAATCTGCGGGTCGCCCCGTGGCTCGCCGAGGGCCTCGCCGAGCCGGCGGGAAGCGGAGAGCGGCTGCACTTCCATGCCACGGACGCCGGCGAGGCGGGGGAGTGGACGGTGACGCTGGTGCCCGGCGGCTTCACCTGGGAGCGGGGCCACGGCAAGGGCGACGTCGCCGTGCGCGGGACCGCCGGTGATCTCCTTCTCCTCCTCTACGGCCGCCGCGACCCGGCCGAGCACCGCTACGAGATCTTCGGCGACCGCCCTCTCCTCGACCGCTGGCTGACCAAGACCGCCTTCTGACCCGGTGGGAGAAGGTCACGGCGGTGGCGGCGCCTGGTTGCGGTGGGGAGCGGCGTCCTTCTGCCGCCATGAGGCTGGGAGGCAGTGCACTTGTTCGAGAGCGGTGCTCTTGACGGTGATGGGTGGTCTCGTGTTGACTGGTCCTACGGGAGAGCGGTGCTCTCGTCAAGCGGGAGGAGAGCGGCGATGGGGACCAGGTTTCTGGAGACGGCCGGCGGGCGGGTCGCCTACGACGTGACGGGACCCGAGGACGGGCGGCCGGTGATCCTGGTGCACGGGATGGGGGACACGCGGGCGACCTTCCGGTTCCTGGGGCCGCGTCTGGTGCGAGCCGGGTACCGGGTGGCGGCGATGGACGTGCGCGGGTATGGGGAGTCGAGCGCCGACTGGCCGAGCTACGACGTCGTGCCGATCGGAGAGGATGTGCTGGCCCTCGCCCGCGTACTCGGCGGTCCGGCCATCGTGGTCGGGCACTCCATCGGGTGCGCCTCGGCGGTGTGGGCGGCCGCGCGGGAGCCCGGGCTGGTCGCCGAGCTGGTGCTGATCGGCTCGTTCTCCGGGGACACGCCGATCAAGTCGTGGATGAGGCTCGCCTCGCGGGCGGTGGGCCGCAGTCCGTATCTGTGGAGCATGTTCCTGCGCTCGTCCTACCCGACCGCGCGGCCCGCCGACTTCGACGACCACCTGCGCGCGATCAGGACCAACCTGCGCGAGCCGGGACGGGCGGCGGCGCTGCGCGCCCAGATCGAGGTGTCCCTGGCGGGGGTGGTGACCGGCTATCCGGAGGTGCGCTGTCCGGCGCTGGTGGTCATGGGCGCCAAGGACCGCGACTTCGCCGACCCGGCGGCCGAGGCGCGGTCGATCGCCGCCAAGCTGGGCGGTCCGGCTGCGCTTCTGCTGGTCGAGGGCGCCGGACACTACCCGCACGCCGAGATGCCCGAGGCGACCGCGAAGGGCATCCTCGCCGCCCTTGACCATGGCCCTTCCGCCGGCCGCTTCGGTGGCGGGTCGGCCATGGGGTGTGCTGAGGTTACTGCGTGAGGCGTCCTTGCTGCTCTTGACCATGGTCTTCCCGGGGCCACTTCGTTGACGGGCCGGTAACCAGGGTGCTGAGGCGGTCGCGAGGTGAAGTGACAGGCTGCTGGGGGGCGTCCCTGGAAGGGGGCCGACCGGTCAGAAGGCGACGCCGCAGCGGAGGATGACGTTGGCGTAGGGGTGGGCCTCGCCGGTGCGGACGATGAGCTTGCAGGCGCCGGTCAGGTGTTTGAGCCGCTCGTGCGGCACATGTGACAGGCGGGGGAGCCGTTCGGCCAGCAGGGCGGCGCAGCCGGGGTTGGCCGAGCGCACCTCCTGGGCGGCGATGGCGCTCTCGACCACGATCTCGGCCAGGATGCCGTCCAGCACGTCGGCGAACGAGGGGATCCCTGGCAGGAACGCCAGGTCCACGACCTGCGCGCCGGACGGCAGCGGCATGCCGCTGTCGCAGATCAGCACCTCGTCGGTGTGCCCGAGCCGGGCGATGGCCCCGGCGAGGGCGGCGTTGAGGATGCCCGTGCGTTTCATGGCCCTTCGACCTCCTCCAAGGTCGGAAACGAACTCTGGGCCCCCGCCGCGCGCACCGTCGCCGCGCCGACCCGCACCGCGAACGCCGCGGCGGCGGCGACGCTGTCACCGCGCGCCAGCCGCCAGGCCAGCGCGCCGGTGAACGCGTCCCCGGCGCCCGTGGTGTCCACCACCTCGACCCGCGGGCTGGGGATCGCGGTGATCCCCGAGGCGTCGGCGACGAGGGCGCCGTCCGCGCCCAGGGTGATCACCACCGACCGGGGGCCGAGGGCGAGCAGCGCCTCGGCCTGGACGTGCGGCCGCGCCGCCACGCCGAGCACCATCGCGGCCTCGTGCTCGTTCACGACGAGCGGATCGCACCGGGCCAGCAACTCGTCCGGCACAGGAGCGGGCGGCGAGAGGTTGAAGACCACGCGGCGCGCCGCCCGCGCCGCCGCGAGGACCGTGGGCAGGGGCGTCTCCAATTGGAGGGAGACGACCGGGGCCGAACGGAGCAGGTCGCCGGACTCCGCCACGTCCTGCTCGCTCAGCCGTGCGTTCGCGCCGGGGGAGACGATGATGCTGTTGTCGCCCTCCGGCCCGACCGAGATCATCGCCACCCCGGTCGGCGCGGCCGTCGGCCGCAGGTGGCGGAGGTCCACCTCGTCGCGTTCGAGGGCCTCGCGGAGCAGCCCGCCGTAGGCGTCGTCGCCGACCCGGCCGAGCATCGACACGCGCCCGCCGAGCCGGGCGGCGGCCACGGCCTGGTTGGCGCCCTTGCCGCCGGGATAGGTGGCCAGGTCCGAGCCGAGGACGGTCTCGCCGGGGCGGGGACGCCGGTCGACGCGCACCACCAGGTCCATGTTGACCGACCCCACGACCACGACATCGTACGGCCACGCCGCGCCACCACCGCCCGGCCCGGCGCCGGTGGTCGCGACGGGCTCGTCCGGCTCGGTGCTGGTGGTCGTGGCGGGTCCGTCGGGTCGCGGCCACGGTGTGCCCCCGTTGGCATGGGGGGCGCCGGGGCCGTCCGGGGGGCGGTCGTTGATCACTTCATCGGTGGCCATGACGGTCAGGAGGCCGAGAACTCGGAGAGGTTGTCCTTGGTGGCGATCTTCACCGGCACGTCGAGGGTGGACGGCAGCTTCTCGCCGCCGGCGGCCTTGACGGCGTTCTGGACCGCCTGCTGACCGAGCAACGCCGGCTGCTGGGCGACGCTGGCGGCCAGGGTGCCGTCCTGGATCGCCTTGAGACCGTCGGGGGTGCCGTCGAAGCCGACGACCTTGACCTGCTTGCCGGCCTTGGCGCCGAGGGCCTTGATGGCGCCGAGGGCCATCTCGTCGTTCTCGGCGAAGACGCCGGTGATGTCCGGGTGGGACTGGAGCAGGTTGGTCATGACGTCCAGGCCCTTGGTCCGGTCGAAGTCGGCCGGCTGCTGGGCGACGACCTGGATGCCGGCGTAGGCCTTGACGCCGTCGGTGAAGCCCTGCCCGCGGTCGCGTGCGGCCGAGGTGCCCGCGACGCCCTGCAGGACGACGACCTTGCCCTTCTCACCCAGTTGCCCGGCCAGCTCCTTGGCCGCGAGCTTGCCCCCGGCCACATTATCGGAGGCGACCGTCTGGGCGACCTGGGCGTTGTTGACGCCGCGGTCGACGGCGAGGATCGGGATGCTGGAACGTTCCGCCAGCTTGACGGCGGGCGCGGCGGCGTCGGAGTCCACCGGGTTGAGGATGATCGCCTTCATGCTCTGGCTGGTGAAGTTCTGCACCTGGTTGACCTGCTGCGAGGCGTCGTTCTGCGCGTCGGTGACGGTCAGGGTGGCGCCGAGCTTCTTGGCCTCGGCCTCGGCTCCGTCGCGCAACTGCACGAAGTAGGGGTTGTTGAGCGTGGAGATCGACATCCCGATCTTCACGCCTGAGCCGCCTGAGCCGCCGGACCCCCCGGAGGAGGCGCCTCCGGAGGAGCCGGAGCCGCAGGCGGCGAGCCCGAGGGTGAGCGCCGCACCGGCCAGGACAAGGGCGGGGATTCGCATGATGGTCTACCTCGTTGGTGTCGCGGTGGTTCGGAAGGTCGGGGACAGAGGGCATGGACGGTCTGGGCGGGCGGTGCGGCCGCCCGGCCGCCGCCGCGGGCGTATGGCGGGGCGGCGACGGTGGCGAGGCGCCAGGGCGGTGACGGTGGCGCGGTGCCGGGGCGTTCAGCCGGAGCCGCGGCGGCGGAGGGTGTCGACCAGCACCGCCAGCGCGATCACCACGCCGATGACGACCTGCTGCCAGAAGGCCGAGACCGACAGCAGGTTCAGGCCGTTGCGCAGCACGGCCAGGATCAGCGCGCCGACGAGGGTGCCGAGCGCCCGGCCCTTGCCGCCGGACAGGCTCGCCCCGCCGATGACGACGGCGGCGATGGCGTCCAGCTCGTAGCCCGACGCCGCCTGCGGCTGCGCGGAGGCCAGGCGGCTGGCCAGGACGATGCCGGCGATCGCGGCGAACGCCCCGGACAGGGCGTAGGTGATCAGCTTCTGCCGGTCCACCTTGATGCCGGACAGCCGGGCCGCCTCCTCGTTGCCGCCGATGGCGTACATCGCGCGCCCGGCGTACGTGCGGTTCAGCACCACCGCCGTGACCACGCCCATGAGGGCCATGACCAGCACCGGGACCGGCAGGTACCCGCCGAGCGTGTCGCCGAGACGGGAGACGGCGTCGGGCATCGCGATCGGGCTGCCCTGCGAGACGACCAGCGCCAGGCCCCGGGCCACGCCCAGCATGGCCAGCGTGGCGATGAACGGGGGCAGCCGGCCGTAGGCGATCAGCGCGGCGTTGACCAGCCCGCAGGCCAGGCCGACGACCAGCGCGACCACCGCCGCCACCGGCCAGGGAAGCCCGGCGGAGGTGGCCGTCCAGGCCAGCGTGATCGCCGACAGCGCCGCCACCGCGCCGACGGACAGGTCGATGCCGCCGGTGATGATGACGAACGTCGCGCCGAACGCCAGGATCGCGGTGACCGCCGCCTGCACGCCCACGTTGAGCAGGTTCGTCACGGTCAGGAAGTCGCCGGACATCAGCGACAGCGCGACCGCGAGCACGACCAGCGCGACGACCGGGCCGTTCTCGGCGAGCAGCCCGCGCAGCGCGGGGCGCCGGGTGAGCACGTCAGTGGACACGAGCATCCTCCACCTCGGTGACGGCCAGGGCCATCACCGAGTCCTGTGTCGCCTCGGCCGCGTCGAGCTCGCCGACGAGCCTGCCTTTGGCCATGACCAGCACGCGGTCGCTCATCCCGAGGATCTCCGGCAGGTCGCTGGAGATCATGAGGACCGCGTGCCCGGAGGCGGTGAGCGAATTGATCAACTGGTAGATCTCGACCTTGGCTCCGACGTCGATGCCGCGCGTCGGCTCGTCCAGGATGAGCACGCGGGCGTCGGCGAGCAGCCACTTGCCGATCACGATCTTCTGCTGGTTGCCGCCCGAGAGCGTGCGGACCTCCTGGCCGAGATGGCTCATCCGCACGCCGAGCCGCGCCGCGACCTGGCCGGCCGCGGCCCGCTGCCCGGAGCGGTCGACGAACCCGCCGCGGGTCGCGCGGCGGAGGGTGACCAGGCCCAGGTTCTCCGCGACGTCCGCGCCGAGGACCAGCCCCTGGCCTTTGCGGTCCTCGGGGACCAGGCCGAGCCCGGCCTCCATCGCGGCGTGCACGTCGCCGCGGGGGAGCGGGCGGCCGTCCATCAGCACCTCGCCCGAGTCGTAGCGGTCGGCGCCGAACACGGCCCGCGCCACCTCGGTGCGGCCGGCGCCGACCAGGCCCGCCAGGCCCACGACCTCCCCCGCCCGCACCTCGAAGGAGACGTCGGTGAAGGCGCCGGCCCTGGTCAGGCCGCTGATCCGTAGGAGGGGCGGGCCGGCGTCGGCGGCCTGCCTCGGGTACTGCTGGTCGATGGGCCGGCCCACCATGAGCCGGACCAGCTCCTCCTGCGGCGTCGTCGCCGGCACCTCGCCGACCGAGCGCCCGTCCCGCAGCACGGTCACCCGGTCGCCGACCTGCGCGATCTCCTCAAGGTGGTGGGTGATGAACACCACCGCCACCCCCTGGTCGCGCAGTTGACGGACGATGGTGAACAGTCGCTGGACCTCGGTGGTCGTCAGCACGGCGGTCGGCTCGTCCATGATCAGGACGCGGGCGTCCAGCGCCAGCGCCTTGGCGATCTCGACCATCTGCATGCGGGCGATGCCCAGGTCGGCGACCTTCGTGCGCGGGTCGACCTCGACGCCGACCCGCGCCAGCAGCCCGCGGGCCTGCTCGTGCATCCGCCGGGTGTCGACCAGGCCGAACCGGCGTGGCGGCCGTCCGAGGGCGAGGTTCTCTCCGACGGTGAGCTGGGGGACGAGGTTGAACTCCTGGTAGATGGTGGCGATTCCGAGCCGCCGGGCGTCGGCCGCCGAACGGATCTCGACCGGCGCGCCGTCCACCAGGATGCGGCCGGAGTCGGGGTGGTAGGCCCCGGAGAGCATCTTGATCAGCGTGCTCTTGCCGGCGCCGTTCTCGCCCAGCAGGACGTGCACCTCTCCCGCGCGCAGCACGAGGTCGACACCGTCCAGGGCCACCACGCCCGGGAACCGCTTGCCCAGGCCCTCGACCCGCAGGACCTCCCGCGCGGCCGTGCGGTCCGCCCCCCGCTCGCTCATGCCGTTCCCCTTCCGACGACCGCGTCCGATGTGCCTGCGAGCCCGTCTGGTGTGTCCGCGTGCCCGTCCGGGGGACGTGCGTGCGGTCGGGCTTCGCCGCAGGACTCGCGGACGACGAGGTGGGCGGGGAGCACCACCGAGTCGGCGCGCCTTCCTCCCAGGATGTCCAGCAGCACGCGCACCGCGCCGCGGCCCAGCTCCGCCGTCGGCTGGCTGATCGCGGTGACCGGCGGGTCGGTGTGACTGAACCACGGCACGTCGTCGAACGACGCCAGCCCGATGTCGCCGGGTATCCGAAGCCCCCGCTTCCGGATCTCGTCCAGCGCACCGAGTGCCATGAGGTTGTCGCCCAGGAAGATGACCTCGGGCGGCTCGGGAAGGTCCAGCAACGCGGCGGTGAGCGCCTGCCCGCTGCCGGCCCGGAAGTCGCCGACCCGGACGTACTCCGGGGGCACCTCCAGCCCGGTCTCGGCCGCCGCCATGAGGAACGCCCTTGTCCGCTCACGGCCGGTGGACAGCGTGCCGGGCCCCGAGATGAACGCGACCCGCCGGTGGCCGAGGGCGCGCAGGTGGCCGGCCAGCCGTCTGATCGCCTCGGTCCCGTCCGCGCGCACCGAGGGGACGTCCAGGCCGGGAAGGGTCCGGTCCAGGAAGACCAGCGGCCGCCCGCCGCGCGCGACCTCCTCGATGAGCGGCGTGACCTCGGCGGTCGGGCAGATGAGCAGCCCGTCCACCCGCTGCTCCAGCAGGGTGCGCACGTAGTGGTCCTGCTGGTCGGCCCGCTCGTCGGCGTTGCCGATGACCACGGTGTATCCGGCCTCCCGCGCCCCGTCCTCGACGGCCCGCGCCAGTTCGGTGAAGAACGGGTTGAGGATGTCGCCGATGATCAGCCCGAGCGTCCGGGTCGCCTCGGTGCGCAGGGAGCGCGCCACGGCGTTCGGCACGTAGTTCAGGGCCGTCATCGCGGCGTACACCCGGCTCCTGGTCTCCTCGGTGACGGACGGGCTGTCGTTCAGCACGCGGGAGACCGTGGCGACGGAGACGCCGGCCTGCGCGGCGACATCCTTGATCCGGGCCATCGGTCCTCCATGTAATCGATTTCATGAGGGTATGTAATCGATTACATGGCTGTAAACCGGACATCTCGTGACCTGTGTCACATCATGCGACCCCGGAAACGGGTGAAAGGTCCGCATTGCGGCTCCGGGTGGCCGCCGGTGACAATGGATCCGGCACCGAGGAGGTCACCGATGGGCCAGGACGACGACGCGCCCGCGGAGCGCTTCACCGACGAGGAGTACGCCTTCCTGCGCTTCGTCAGGTTCGGGCAGCTGCCCGAGCGGATCCTGCCGAGCCAGATGGTGGAAGAGATCAAGACCGACCTCCCGCAGGACGTCCCGGAGCGTGCCTTCGACGCCCGCAAATGGGGCGAGGCCGGCGGCCTCTGACCCGGCTCTCCTCCCGACGGGGGTCAGCTCTCGCGGGTGTCGATGACGCGCTTCCAGCCGGGGCCGAGGGCGGCGGCGTAGGCGGCGCGCTCGTGGACGAGCCCCGACCAGCTCTCGGGCCGTTCGGCCACCGCCAGGCAGTCGCTACCGTGCAGGCCCCACACCTCGGCCTCCAGCCAGCACAGCCGCCGGTACTTGCCCGGCGCGGTCACCTGGGAGCCGAAGTCCCATCCCACCGCCGAGACCGCCTTGCCGGAGAACTGCCGCGCGGCCCGTTCGACGTACGCGCGCCGGGTGACCGTCTCAGGGTGCAGGAAGGACAGGTCGAAGCCGTTCAGGCCGAGGCCGAAGGCGGCCAGTCCGAACAGGAACGTCGGACGCACGCCCCTGGCCGCGCAGTACGCGGCGATCCGCCACGCCCCGCGCAGCGCCCCGGCGTAGGACAGGACGTACAGCCGCTTCAGCGCGTGCGTCTCCAGGTAGCGGCCGACGGCGGCGATGACGGTGGCCCCGGAGGCGACGGTGTCGGCGATCAGCAGCGTGTCGGCGGGCGCCTCGATCTGCGCGTAGGGCACCTCGACGTGCGCCGACGCGCCGGACACGGCCACACGCGAGGTGGCGACCAGGTTCAGCGGCAGATTGTGCCCGCTCTGCCGCAGGACCGCGTCCCCGAGCTGGTACACCAGCCCCTTGCTCAGGATCACCAGCTCGGCCGTCCTGGCCGGGTCGTACTCGTCGGCGAGGTGGCCGGCGAAGTGACGGCTGGACGCCAGGCAGGCGCGCCGGAAGCCGGCCCCGATGAGGTTGCGGTCGAAGAGCATGCGTTCGAGCGCCTCGTTGCGCACGACGTAGAGCCGGGAGCCGTGCGTCCCGGTCTCGATCAGTTCCGCGGTGCTGCCTTCGGTGTCGAGCACCATGGGGCCTCCTTCGGGTCGTCCAGGATCCGGGCCGGCCCTCAGGTGGTGCCGGTCATCCCGGGGTTCGGTCGAGCAGCCGCAGCGCCTCCAGCATCGGGACGTCCCCGTGGAGGACGTTGTGGCGGTATTCGCTGATCGCCCCGCCGAGCCAGCCGGGCACGTCGCCCGTCGCGGGCACGCCACCGGCCTCCACCAGCGCCGCGAGGGCCTCGCCGGCGCGCAGGAAGTCCTCGACGACGGCCGCCGACAGCGCGGCGACGTGCGGATGGACGTAGTCCCGGACGGTCGCTCCCCGATATTCGAGCAGGTCGGCCCGGTACTTGGAGTTCGGCGGGGCGACGGTGACGACGGGCGTGCCGAAGGCCGCCGCGGCGGCCATCTCGACGCCGATGCCCAGGCCCCGCCTCTCGCGCGCGTCCACCACGACCGCTGTCGCGATCATGACCTGGTACATGTCACGGCCGAACTGCCCGAGGGTGTTGCCCGGGTCGGTGATCGGGTCGTCGGGGTTGAGGAAGACGACCTCGTGCGGCGCGGCTCCCTTGGCGACCTCCATCCTCTCCGTGTCGGACCACGTGAGCTTCCCGCGGTCGCGAGAACCCTTGGTGATCGAACCGGAGCAGTACACCGAGACCTTCACTGGTGCTTTCCCTCGCCCTGATCGCACCGCCCGCGGCGCTCACCCGCCCCGGACGCCCGGCCCGCGGCCGGTCCGGCGCGGGATACCGGGAGCGGTCAGCCGGGCGTGCGGGCCATCCGGTCCACCACGGCCGCCACGTTGGACAGCGCGTCCCCACAGGTGACGGCGGGACCGAAGCGCCGCGACCTCCCGGCGCCGATGACCGCGAGCCTGAAGGCGTCCGCCGAGCCGTTCCCGAACAGCATCGAGGTCATCATGCCGAACTCAGGGCTGGATCTCAGAAGAACGAGCTCCTTCCAGGTCGCCGTGCGGTGCACGAAGTGATCCACGCGCAGCCATCGGAGCGCGAGATCGAGGCGGCGGGAGGACAGCACCCGCCCTTTCATCTCCTCCTCCGTCTCGCCGAGCCGGCACGAGAGCGGCCCGATCGGCAGGTCCATGAGAACGGCGGTGTCCAGGTCGCGGACATAGCAGCGCAGGTAGGCGGCCGACAGGAACAGCGCCAGCAGGCTCCCGGCGTCCCCCGGCACCGGCGCGGGCAGCGTCCTGGCGACGAAGCGGGCGACGAACGCCTGCCCCTCCAGCCGGTCGGGCGACTTCGCCAGGATGTTCGCGACCCTGCCGTGCGGGCGACGCCATGCGCGCGCCATCGCGTGCACGACGCCGGTCAGGTCGCCTCCGGGGGCCAGCGCCCGCACCCACAGCTCGGCGATGCCGGCGGCCGTCGGTCCGCCGAAGCGCGGGTACCACATGGGCTCCGGCGCCGAACGCAGCCGGGGCGGCGGCGCCGAGTACGGGTTGCGCTCGTCGTGGCGGTACTCGCGGGCCTTGAGGTCGCGGTAGGCGGTCAGCTCTGGCGTGGGCGAGGTGTGCCGGACCAGTCCTTCGCGGACCAGCGGCGCCATCCGCTCCAGGAACACCGCGAACCATGGCAGTTCGAACATGTACGAGGAGGGGAAGATGAGGTAGGCGTCGGTCAGCAGGACGGCCAGGCGTGTCGTGCGCAGTGCCTGTTCGAGGATGCGCCCGGTGTCGTGCCCGGTGGCGTCCCGGCCCTGGCAGGCCAGGATCTCCGGGTTGACGTAGTGCATGAACAGCGACCGTTCCCGCCGATAGGCACCCCTTTCTTCCCCTTCGCGGCCGTCGCGCGCGGCGCGCCCGGGGGCACGGGAGACCCCCGGCCGCGCCGGCGCGAGGGCCCCGGACGGCCCCGGCGGTTCGCGCACGACGGTCACGTGCAGGTCGCGTCCGGCCGTGTACGCGTCGCGCCGGGCCGCCACCCGCTGGACGCGGTCACCGTTCATCGTCGTCCGCGCCCGGGGGCACGTTCTGGTCGCGGCCGGCGGTGTAGGCGTCCCGCCCGGCGGTGATCCGCTGCACCACGGTGAAGGAGTCGCGCCCGGCGAGGTGCAGGTCGCGCACGAGCTCCTGGACCTCGGGGGCGGCCTCCCCGTGCTCGGCCAGGAAGTCCGCGAGCAGGCCCGCCCAGCGGCGGCCCTCCTCTTCGGCGACCGGCGCGAGGACCACGGGGGACTCCCGCAAACGCCGTTCGCTGCTCTCGAGCTCGCGCGCCAGGTCGGGGGCGCGGGCGGCGGCGTGGTGGCCGAAGATCTTCCCCAGGCGCGCCTTGGTCGCCTCCCAGGTGTCACGGGTCATGGCCTGGACCAGAGCCGCTCCCGCGGCGGCGGCGAGGCCGGCCAGGGCGGGATCCATCGCTTGAACTCCTCTGCGTGCGACGCGTTCCCCACTGGACGGCTGATGCCAGGCCAGTATGCAGCTCCCCGCGGAGTTTTTCCACGCATCGTGGCATTTCGCATGAATGTTTACTGAGTAAGGAACCGACAATCATGTCAACGACGAGTTATGGACATCGGTCGGCCCTGGCGAAGGCGGCGGGAGTGCGTTCGTGGGCGGCGCCGAACCCCAGGTGGGGACCCGTTCCGCTGGGTCGCCGGGCCGTCGGACGCTATATCTCGATCGACGGGCGCCAATCGCCGAGGTGGGTGCGGACGGTCCGTTCGGTGGCCTGCGCGGGCGTCAGCTGGGGCCGGTTCTCCGGGACGGGAATCGCGGCGCCAGGGCCGAAATTGCGATATTCGGCGAATCGCGCGTCCTGCCAGTGATAGCCGGAGCTCATGTCCACGTAGGGGGTGGCCGGATCGATGCCGGGCCCGATCCGGGTCTCGCGGACGGTCAGCATCGGAACGGCGGTCGGGTCGCCGCCGGGCCGCCAGGGGCGGGCCAGGCCGTAGGAGGCGTCGGGGACCGCGCCGTTGATCGCGCACCTGGCCGCGAGGAACCCGTGCGGATTCGCCGCGGCCGTGCTGGGCGCGAAGACGTACCCGTAGGGCCGGAACGTCACCTCCCGGGGCAGGATCTCCAGCGCGCACCGGTCGAAGACGGCGGTGGCCCGGCCGAAGACGAAGTCGACGTCGCCCTCGATGTGGCAGTGGCGGTAGTACTGCCGGGCGAAGGCGGCCAGGCCGACGGTGTCGGCGTACAGGGTGTCCTGGTGGCCGAGGAAGCGGCACCCGTCGAACACCGACCGGTCGCCCATGACCTTCGCCGCCACCGCCTGCGTCGCCGTGACCTCCGGGTGGTCGGCGCGCAGCCAGTCGTTGGCGAAGGTGAGGCGCAGCGCCGTGAACCCGTCGGCCTGGACCGTGGTCGTGGCGCTCCCGCTGGTGCCGTAGGTGCCTCCGTCCGGCTTGGGGGTGCCGGAGGCGTTGCCGTACACGATCGTGACGTCGCGGGGGTCGCCGGTGGCGCCGACGAAGGCGAGGCCGGTCTTGGCCCGGGCCACCGTCACCGTCTCCCGGTAGGTCCCCGCGGCGATGACCAGAGTCCAGCCGCGCTCGGGGCCGTCCGGGGTCGCGTCGACGGCGGCCTGGACGGTGGTGTGGTCGCCCCGCCCCTGCGCGTCCACGTACAGGGTGCGCTCGTGCAGCCGGTGGGCCGGGGAGCCATGGCGCCCGAACGGACGGGTGCGCGCGCCCGAGGCGGCCGCGTCGTTCGTGGCCGAGCCCTGAGTGGCCGGGTCCTGGACGTCGGGGGCCTCGGTGTCGGGGTCGGATGCGCCGGCGAGGGCGGCCGCCGGGGCGAGCAGGACGCCGGTGGCGACGGCCATGCCGCGGGCCAGCACCTGACGCCGCGCGAAGGACCCTGGGGATGACGACATGGCCTCTCCTCGTACACACATGTGAACGGCTTCCATGTATGAGAACATCTGAAAGCTAAAGAGCCACCATGGCCCTGTCAATACCGGCGCAGACCCCGGGGAAGCCAACGCCGTGACCACCTGGCCCACCACCGACCTGTTCCCTGCCTACTCCCTCTGACGGCCGTGCCGGCTGACGGCGGTTCATGCTTGGTGCGGGCCGGCGCGGGCCGGCGCGGGCCGGCGCGGGCCGGCGCCTCAGACGCTGAGGCGGTGGTGGGTCAGGAGGGCGGGGAGAGGAGTGCCCAGCGCCCATTCGGCCAGGTCGCCGCGGTCGACCATGGCCAGGGCCGCGGCCTGGCCCTCGCGGAGGGCGGGCGGGGTGAACCCGCTGGAGGTGACCAGGACGCCGGTGTGACCGGCGAAGGTGTGGGCGAGAGCGCCGAGGAACTCGCGGACGTGCGGAGCGCCGAGATTGCCGGTCCAGCGTTTGCACTGCACGGCGAACGGGCGGCCGTCCGGGGCGGTGGCCAGGATGTCCACCCCGCCGTCCCCGGCCTTGCCCACCACGCGGACCTTGCGGAAGCCGTCGCGCCGCAGCAGCTCGGCCACCAGGTGCTCGAACCGCTCGCCGCTCATGCGGTCGATGGCCTCCAGGCGGGCGTTGGCCTGGAGGTAGTGGTCGCGATGGCGGCGCGCTCGGCGGGCCGCCAGGAAGGCCACCCCCAGCAGGACGGCCCCGGCGGCGAGGGTGGCGATCAGCAGCCCCGGCCATGACGCCCGCACGAACTTCACCGTCGCGTTGACCAGGGGGACCGCCGCCACCAGCCCCGCGACCGCCCACATGATGCCCTCACCGCCGGAGCCGCGCCCTCCGCGCCGGACGGGCCGTCGTCGCGCCATCGGGAACCTCCTCGAAGTCAGGTGGTCTCACCGACGAGTGTGAACGCCGCCACCGACAATTTCGGGGCCCGCTCAACGGCGTGGAGGGGCGGTCATTGGGTGGCGGCGGTGCGCAGGGCCTGGAACTGGGCCAGCAGTGCCCGGTCGCCGGACAGGCGGACGGCGTCGCCGCCGCCGCGGTTCCACAGCCACAGCAGCAGCGGCTCGGCCTCGCCGCTCACCAGGGCGTCGCCGTCGAAGCCGGTGGCGGCGTCCCGCACTTCCACCTCGCCCGGGACGGCCCGCAGGGTCCACGCGTGGTGGCCGGTGGCGACCGACAGCGGCCGGGAGTCGGGCGCGTCGAGCAGCGTGCCGAACTCGTCCTTCCAGCGGGTGCTCCCGTACCCCACGAAGAGCTTCAGCACCTCGTCCACTCCGTCGAAGGCCAGGTCACCGGCGATGGGGGAGAGGCCGCCCCCGGCGGCGAGCTCGGCGTCGACGCGGTGGATGACGGTCTCCTGGGTCATGCGGCGGATCCAGAACCCGACCGTCTGGTCGGGCTCGTGCCAGGTGGCCGCCGGGTCGGCGGGGGTGTGCTCCGCGAAGATGGTGGTCAGCCGCTCGTAGTACCGGTCGAGCGCGGTTACCGGGTCCGCGGGGATGGTCTCGGGCCAGTCGTCGGGGAACGCGCCGAGCCGGATGCACTCGACCTTGTGCAGATAGACCTTGGCGACATGCTCCACCAGATCGGCCACGGTCCAGTCGGGGCAGGACGGCACGGAGGCCGTGGGGTCGGTGGCGACGACGGCGGCACGCAGGAGCGAGAAGTTCTCCGCGAGATGCTGGAGAAGGCGGGAGGATTCCATGCCCCCATCGAACCAGCCCACCCGACTTCCGCGCTCACCCATTTCCCCCGCCCCTCCCGACTCGGCGGATCAGAGAGGCCCTTCCTGCCCACTCGTGGGTCAGGGAGGACCTGCCTCCCGGTCGGTGGGTCAGAGAGGTTCCTTCCCTTCCCGGTCGGTGGGTCAAGGAGGTTCCTTCCCCTTCCGGTGGTGGGTCAGGGACGTGCCTGCCGTTCGTCGTGGGCGCGGACGAGGAACTTGGGGACGACCATGCGCCAGGCGTCGGTGACCAGCTCGCGCATCTCGTCGTGGCCGAGGGCCGACAGCCGGGCGCGGACCCATTGGTAGCGCTCGTCGGACGGCAGGGGCATGAGGAACTTCTCCGGCTCGGAGGCGACCAGGGCGGCGCGCTCCTCCTTCGGGAACCCGAACCCCATCAGCGTCTCGTCGGGGGAGATCGAGGCGTAGACGATGCCCCGCACCCGGAACTTCACGTGGTCGCGGACCAGCGCCTCCTCGGTGCGGGCGAGCGACATCGCCACCCGCCGCACGTCCTCGACCGTGATCGTCCGCTCGTCTTCAGTGGTCACGGTCGGCACGGTAACCGCCCCCACCGACATTCCGCCGGGGCGCCCAGAACTGCCGGTCGATGACCCGCGGGGATCCGGGCCGAACGCCTGGCGGTCAGCGGAAAAAAGACCTCGCCGGGCCGATCGGCCGGCCCGGCGAGGGTGGTGCCCGAGGATCTCCGTGCTGGGATCAGGTACGGGTCCAGCGCTGGTTGGCGCCGCCGTTGCAGTCCCAGATGGCGAGCTTGGTGCCGTTTGCGGTTGCGTTGTTCGGCACGTCCAGGCACCTGTTGGCGCCGACGGCGGTGATGGTGCCGTCGGAGTTGAACCGCCACTTCTGGTTGTTCTGCCCGTTGCAGTCCCAGATGATCACGGTGGAGCCGTTGGCCGTGCCGCCGCCGTTCACGTCCAGGCACTTGTTGCCGTACACCCGCAGCTCACTCGCGCTGGTCGTGGTCCACTGCTGGTTCGCCTGCCCGTTGCAGTCGGAGATCTGCGCCTGCGCGCCGTTGGCCTGCGAGCCGCCGGTCACGTCCACGCACCGGCCCGATCCGACGCCACGGATGGCGCCCGCGCCACCTGCGGTGGGAGTGGGGGTCGGGGTCGGGGAGACCGTGGGCGAGGGAGAGGGCGACGGGCCGCCGGACTGGAACTGCGTGAAGAACTTCCACACCTCTGCCGGGGTCCAGCTCCTCCAGCCGCCGCAGGTGCACCCGTCGATCGGACCCGGGTCGTGGCCTCCGTCGAACGCCGCCCAGGCGACCGGATACCCGGCCCGGCACCCGGAGTAGTACGTGACGACGTGCGTCAAGCTGCCCTGCGCCGGCTCGGGCGGGTTCTGCGCGGCGCAGCCGTTGTTCCGGACGAAGGTGTCACGCAGCGACCGTCCCGTGGCGATGGACAGCGTGCCGTCGCGGAGTCCGTGGACACCTATGTACGCGACGGGCTGGGTGCCGCCGCTGCACCCGCTGAGCTGTCCGCCGGAGTAGACCGCGACCGCGCGGAAGACCGTCGGCCGGGCGCAGGCGAGCGCGTACGTCATCGAGCCGCCGTAGCTGAACCCCGCGGAGAAGACCTGCGAGGTGTCGACGCACAGGCCGGCCTCGATCTGGTTCAGCATGTTGTCGACGAAGGTCACGTCCTGGCCGCCGGAGTTGCCCCAGCCGTTGCCGATGCCCTGTGGCGCGACGAAGATCGTGCTGTTGTTCGCGGCGTCCGCCAGTCGCCTCAGGCCGTAGTACGACCAGTTGTACCCGTCGGTTCCGCCGGAGTCGACGTCGTTGGCCGTGCCGCCCACCCAGTGGAACCCGAAGATCAACCGGTATTGGCGGTTGTTGTCGTAGGAGGGCGGGACCCGCAGGATGTAGCTGCGGTTCTGGCCGCCGCTGCTGATCGTGTGCGAACCGCTCGCCAGCGTGGGCGCCTTGCCGCATCCGCTGGTCGGCGCGGCCGCGGCCGACGCGCTCTCGCGGATGCTGCTGAGCGCCGCCTGACCCGTGGCCAGGACCAGGAGTGCCGCGACGGCGACCGCCCCGAAGATGGATCTGTGCCTCAACATGGGGCGGTCCCCTCTGCGAGGGACGGGGGAGAGAAAATCATCATTTCTCCTTGATCGGGGGGTGAGACATCGGCCGGCAGGCATGGTCGGCCGTTGATCCGGCACCTTCCGGGTGAACGCGGCGGCGCCGGCTCCCGGCGGAAGGGGATGCGTCCCGGGGGCGCTCACCGCGGCCGGACCGCGTTTCGAGGGTCGAGCGTCCGGAGCGAGTCGAACCGTTTCGCATTCTCTCTTCGCGCTGGTGTGAGGTGCCGCACAGCGGAGCACATCCGACGGTGACGGGACCTGTCAACGACGCCCCGTCTCGTCGCCGTGCGCTCGTCACTTGTCTCTTGCCTTGACCAGGTAAGACGTATGACCACATTTGACACATGTACTGAAATTTTCACCGGAACGGTTCGCGCGTTCGATGACGTGGCGCCAGGCCATTTTCCGCCTGCCCTGGCCGGGCACGGGCGCTGCCGGCATGGGCGCTCGAATCAGATCGGTTCGTCGTCGGACGGGCACCTGCTCGGCCGGTGCCAGGCGGGGACGGAGATGGGGCGCCGTGGTCAGGTCGTCCGGGCCGGCGCGGGCTCGATGACCGCGACGACGCGCTCCTCGTCTCGCGGGTACGGCCGCCCGATGTACTTGTCGGCCAGCCGGTCGGTGATCGTCCAGGCCGCGTCGCCCTCCAGCCACTCGACGACGCGGCCGCGGATGATGACCGGCCGGAACGGGTCGTCCGGCGGCGTCAGGGAGAGCGCGACCCGCGGGTCGCGGCGCAGGTTCCGGGCCTTGCGGGAGCCCGGGCCGGTCATGAT
This sequence comes from Sphaerisporangium rhizosphaerae, assembly GCF_042665155.1. Classification (NCBI taxonomy): domain Bacteria; kingdom Bacillati; phylum Actinomycetota; class Actinomycetes; order Streptosporangiales; family Streptosporangiaceae; genus Sphaerisporangium; species Sphaerisporangium rhizosphaerae. The sequence continues at coordinate 78,537 of NZ_JBHTCG010000013.1, forward strand.
CACGACGTGGTCGCCGTGCGTGCCGACCCAGAGGGGGACGGAGTGGGGCGCGCCGTCGGGCAGGACGCTGGCGAGGTGGGCGATGGAGGTGCCGTCGAGCACGCGGCGCACTTCGGGGTCGAGCATCGTGGTCATCTCCTGGCGGGGGTCATGGGCGGGCTTCCGGCCGTGGTCGTCGGTGCGCGAGGCGAGGTCGCCGGTGGCGGGGGTCATCGCTCGATCGCGTAGTGCAGGTGGGTGACCCCGGGCGCCGGGACGGCTTCGATGAGGCGGAGCCGCACGTGCTCGGGCAGCGCCTGGAAGAAGGGCCGGCCGCCGCCGAGCAGGACCGGCACCTGGTGGAGGACCACCTCGTCGACGAGCCCCGCCTTCAACGCCGCGGTCACGACCCCGCCGCCCATGAGGAAGACGTCCCGGCCGCCGGCGGCCTCGCGGGCCGCGGCGACCGCGTCCTCGATGCCGGTCGTGACCAGGGTCTGCCGCTCGGTCATCTCCGGCGCCGGCCGGTGGCTGAGGATGAACGGCCGGGCCGTCGGGTGGGGGCCGCCGCCTCCGAAGTGGTCGGAGTCCTCGTAGGTGTTGCGGCCCGCCACGAGCGCGCCCACGCGCCCGGCGAGGGCGTCGAACAGCCGCGCGCTGGGCCCGCTCAGCTTGAACCCGTCGAACACCTGGCTTCGGGTATCGCCGTCGAAGTACCAGTCGAAGAGCATCGTCCCGTCGCCCAGGCCGCGCCCCGCGCCCGGCTCGCGACCGGTGATGTACCCGTCGACCGACACCGCGTGGGCGCTGATGACCTTGCTCATCCGCGTGATCCTTCCCGGAGTTCCTTGAAGAGACTCCACGACCATAGCAAGCGACGTTCCCTAAGGGAACCCTGATTGCTATGCTGATTCCATGCAGCGCACGGACTTCAGTAGAATGGCGTGCTCGATCGCGCGCACGCTCGACGTCATCGGAGAGCCCTGGTCGCCGCTGGTGCTGCGTGACATCTGGGTCGGCCTGACCCGGTTCGAGCAGCTCCAGGCCGACCTCGGAATCTCACGCAAGGTCCTCACCGAGCGGCTGAACCACCTGGTCGAGCATGGAGTGATCGAGCGCCGTCCCTACGACCGGCGACCCCGCTACGAGTACGTCCTGACCCAGAAGGGCACCGAGCTGGTGGACCTGCTCATGGTCATGACCGGCTGGGGAGACAAATGGCTCGCCGGCGAGGCCGGCCCGCCGGTGCTCTACCGCCACCACGCGTGCGGCGAGGTCAGCGCGGTCGACCTGCGCTGCACCCACTGCGGCGAACCGATGCACGCCCCCGACGTCGACCCCCTCCCAGGCCCCGGCTCGGCAGTGTGACGTCATCCCATTACCCGGTCGAGCGCTCTATCTGGCCGCCGGCCCCGTTGCTCGGGGACGCTTGAGGCGGCGCGGGGCGCCTTCGGCGGCGGGGACGTCAGGGCAGGGTGCGGGTGAGGAAGACGGCGCACCCGTCCGCTTGAATCTTCCCATTGGGCAATATTGCCCAGCGGGAAAGTCGTGCCTATCGTAGGGGCATGCGAACACGGCAGACGGCCGGGACCGGCCTGCGGGCGCGCAAGAAGCTGACGACCCGGCAAGCGCTCGCGCGGGCCGCCTTGCAACTGGCGGTCGAGCGAGGACCCGGCAACGTCCGGCGGGAGGACATCGCCGCGGCGGTGGATGTGTCCCTGCGAACGTTCAACAACTACTTCTCCGGCAAGGAGGACGCGATCGTCTGGCTCGCGGTCGAGCGTGCCGCCGGCATCGGCGCCAGGTTGCGCGACCGGCCGGCGGAGGAGCCACTCGGCGAGGCGCTCATCGCGGCCTTCGCCGAGCAGCACACCCAGGCGGCGCCGAGCCGGGAATGGATCGCCCAGATCCGGGTCATCGTCTCCGAACCCGAGTTGCGCGGCGCCTATCTCAAGGCACTGGCCGAGATCGAAAGCGTGCTGGCCGAGGCGATCGCCGAGCGCATCGGCGCCGACGTCCGTCACGATCTGCACCCTCGGGTGGTCGCGGCCGCCGCTTGCGCGGCCGAGCGCGCGGCCATCGGTTACTGGCTGGAGTCCGATGCGGCCGTCCCGCTGGCCGAGGTGGTCCGTGAGGCGATCGGTCAGGTGGCCCGGTGAAGATCGATAACGTGCGGGTGTTCGACGGTGAACGCGTGCTGCCGCACCAGGACGTCGAGGTCCACAACGGCGTCATCACCCGGGTGAGCCGGGCGGTCGCCGCATCGGCCGAAGCCGACGGGCGGGGCCGTACCCTGCTGCCCGGCCTGTTCGACGCGCACGTGCATCTGGCCCCGCAGCCAGAGGAGGCGCTGCGCCATCTTGTCCGAATGGGCGTCACCACGGTGATGGACATGTTCAGTGGCGGCGAGCCGCTGGCTCGCATGCGGCACTTGCGCCGGGCCGATCCGCCGCAGATGGCCGCCCTGCGCCTCGCCGGCACCGGCGCCACCGCGCCGGGGAGCATGCTGGAGAAACTGGCCGGGCAGCCGTTGCCGGCCGTGGACGGTCCGGCCGCCGCGGACGCATGGGTGCGGACCCGTCTGCATGAGGGTGCCGACCACATCAAGATCATTTATGACGAGCGTGAAGGCGGCCCGCTCGAACTGGCCACGGTGCGCGCGCTGGTCCACGCCGCGCACACCCACGGCGTGCTCGCGGTCGCGCACGCCACCACCGAGCAGCGCGCGCGGGAAGCCATCGCCGCGGGCGTCGACGGGCTGGCGCACCTGTTCATCGGCGACGCCGTCGAGCCGGACTTCGGTCGTTTCGCCGCCGATCACGGCGTCTTCGTGGTGCCGACGCTCACCGTCCTGCGCGGCATGTGCGGCTACCGCCCGCACCAGGACCTGGAGGCCGACCCGCGGCTGATCGACCAGGTCCGCCGCGGCAGACCGCGGATCCCGGTCAGACCGCCCGATCCAGGCCGAAACCACCTGTTCACCGCCGCCACCCAAGCGTTGCGACAACTGGCGGCCGCCGGCGTCCCCGTGCTCGCCGGCACCGACACCGGCCTGCCGACCGCCACGCTGGGCGTGTTCGGATACGGCGCGACCCTGCACGGAGAGCTGGAACTGCTCGTCCACGCCGGCCTGAGTCCGACCCAGGCACTGGTCGCCGCCACCTCGGCACCGGCCCAGGCCTTCCGGCTCACCGACCGCGGCTGCATCCGGCCCGGCATGCGGGCCGACCTGGTACTGGTCGAGGGCGACCCGACCACCGACATCCGCGACACCCGCAACCTCATCGCGGTCTGGAAACACGGGACTCATGTGGAGTTGGCCGAACCGGGCCACTGAAGGTCCACTGTCGATGTGCTGTTCGCGGCTCTCGACGAGGCCGTCGGTGTAGAGGGCCAGGGTGCTGCCGGGGGGCATCGGCACCTAGATCGGCCGCGGTCTCATCTGGGCAGGACGGGACGGGAACCTTGGGCTGCTGCCAAATCTCGTGGCCGACGGCGGTGCCGAGATGCTGGAACGGCTCGCTCATCGGGCCGCTCAACTCCGCGTGATGTCGTCGTGGCCGGCTTTCGGGACGCGTCCGTCCGACTGCCCCCTTGTCTCTCCCGGGTGCTTGATCAAAGTTCGCTTCTCCGATGGAGAGGAGCAGACCGTGATCATCGCTGCCGTTGACCTTCCCGGTTACGTGCGGTTCTCGCCGTATCAAGATGCGGGCAGGGCGGCCGCGGTCTCCCGCGTCGGTCAAGGATGGCGATTGACGAACGGACGGGGTGCGGTGCAAATCGTGGCGATCTGCGACTGATCAGTCCGCGGCCCACCGTCTAATCGGCGACCCGCCGCCCGGGCTGCCGGAACCGCTGCTCGCGTCGTGGCAGGAGCGGCAGGCATGCCGGGACGCGACGGAGGTCGAGCGCTTCGCCGAGATCGGCCTGCGGTTGGCCGAGGAATGCCGCCTGAGCCAGGAGGAGGCCGCCAAGCGCCTCGCCGACCACGACGACCGGTGGAGCGAGCCGGCGGCGGCGGTGGCGGCATGGTGCATGGGAGCGCGCGAGGCGGCGGCCGCCGGGGCGCGACTGCCGATGGTCAAGGCCGCCGACGCCTGGCTGCACGAGGCGCACGACGGGCTTCGCGCCGAACGCATGGCCGCCCAGATGCAGGACGCCCGGCGCTACTGGACGATCATGCGTCGGCAGAGCAACGTGAGCCTCGGAGAGATCCGGCTCGCCGGCAACCGCACACAGCGGAAGGTCGAGTTGGACGTGACGGTGGACGAGGTCTCCGGTGCCGCGCTCGGTGTGATGAGCCAGGGGAACTGCACGCGCTTGCCGGAGGCCGTACGCCGGTTGCGCATCCGGGTGACGATCATGGAGGTGTGCCGGAAGGAACGTTCCATGGTGCGGGTGAAGACGTGCGATGACCCTGTGGAGAGCGCGCTCAAGGACGCCCGTGCCGTGCTCGCCGACACCAGGCTTCCTCCTGGTGTCGCCGCTGCCGTACTGCCCGGGCTGCGCCGTGTCGCGCTGGAGAGCGCCTTCGTCGAGGTCGCCCGGCGGCGGCTGCTGACCGACGACGCCGACCACGACGACGTCGAGCGGCGCATCTCCGAGGCGCGCAGGACCTCCGTCATCGCCGCCCTGGCGCTCGGCGTCGAACCAAGCGAGGTGATGGGCCGGCTGTGTCGCGACTTCGGTCCCGGGGTGTTCCGTGCCTGTAACAGCGGCGCGCATGAGGAAGGAGACTTCCGCGCGGCGCTGCGCGGCACCGGCAGGAACCCGGACCCGATCGAGTACGTGACCAACCTGGCCAGGCGCGTCCGGGAGGTGGGGTGAGATGCCCGCCACCTGCGCACACCTGCTCGTCGACGCCGATGCGGTGCTCCGTTCGCCGAGCGGGGACCGTGGTCACGGACGACGGCGTTCCTGCTCCGGAAGGCCCTGGAGTCCTGCCTGCGGGACTTCTGGGGCCGCACCCTGCCCGGCATGGAACGATGCCGGATGCGGACGCAGATGCTCTGCCTTACGGAGTTCGCCGACGAGGCTACCGCGCGGCGCGTCTCGAGCGCGTGGGGCGCTCTCAGCGCCGCCTGCCATTACCACGGCTACGAGCTGGGCCCGACCGTCGACGAGCTACGGGCTCTTCACAAGGAAGTGCGAGCCCTTGTGGACGGCCTTGATGGTGCGAGGAGCCCTGCGTAGCTGGGGTGCTCTCGGTAGGTGGGATCTGGCGCCGCGTACGGGGCCGATCGGTCGACGAAGCCGATGTACCGCCGTTGTCGCTGCGCCGCGACGAACGGCGTAGGTCATGTTCGACGAAGGCCGGAGGCCGACAGGTTCTCCCTTCTGGTCGGTCGTGACCGGGGGTTGTGGGTGGGCGCGGCATTGATCACCGGCGGCATGGGCAACGGGTGGGTCCACCTCCTCGGCACAACACACCAACGACGTCCTCGGCCCCCGCCTGGTGGGGCGGGCGCACGAGATGGCGGATGGGCGCGCGGCCGGGGTCAGGAGGTGGTGCGGGTGAGGAGGAGGGCGACGTCGTCGTACTGGCGGGGGAGGGCGGCGATGATGGATTCGCAGGTGGACTCGAGGGTGGGGCCGGGGGAGGCGAGGGCGCGCCGGAGGGTGGCGATGCCGGTGTCGATGTCCTGCTCGCGGCTCTCGACCAGGCCGTCGGTGTAGAGGGCCAGGGTGCTGCCGGGCGGCATCGGCACCTGGGTGGTGGTGAAGGCGCGGGCGAAGGCGGGGTCGCCGAGGCCGAGCGCCAGCCCCGCCGGGAGGTCGAGCACGGAGGCCGTGCCGTCGGGGCTCACCAGGATGGGCGGCGGGTGCCCGGCGCAGGCGAGCGAGCAGGTGTGGGTGGCGAGGTCGACGATGGCGTACAGGCACGTCGCGCACTGGATGGCATCCATGTCCTCGGCCATGTGGTCCAGCCGGCGCAGCACCGCGTCCGGGGGCTGGTCGGTGCCGGCGAGGGCGCGGACGGCGGCGCGCAACTGCCCCATCGCGCCGGCGGCCACGGCGCCGTGCCCCATGGCGTCTCCGACGACCAGGGCGATGCGGGTGTCCGACAACGGGATGACGTCGTACCAGTCGCCGCCCGCCCGCATGGCGCTCGCCGGGAGGTAGCGGTGGGCGACCTCCAGGCCGGGCGGTGCGGTGAGCGTGCGCGGCGCGAGGTTGTCCTGCAGGGCCTGCGCGGTGCGCCGCTCGCGGGTGTAGAGCCGGGCGTTGTCGATGGAGATGGCCGCCCGGACGGCGAGGTCTTCGGCAAGGGCCTTGTCGTGCTCGTCGAAGCGGCTGCGGTCGGGGAAGCGTGACAGGGCGATGAAGCCGAGCACCATGCCCCGGGCGGTCAGCGGCACGGTGAGGAAGGAGGACATCTCGAGGTAGCGCAGGGCGGGTTCGCCGAGGACGCCGATGATGCGGTCGAGGTAGTCGATCTCCAGGTCGGCCGCCGAGGAGAACACCGGCGCGTTCGCCGTCATACACCGGGAGGCCGGATGGCGGGCGCTGTAGCCGACGACCTCGTCGACGGGGAAGGCGGCGTGCCACTTGACCTCGTCGGTCTGGCGGGCCCCGAGCTTGAGGGCCAGGCGGCGGACGCGCATCGACCCGTCGGGGGCGCGCTCGGGGTGTTCCTCGTCTCTGAGCAGGCCCTCGATGACGTAGAGGGTGGCGGTGTCGGCGACGCGCGGCACGGCGAACGCCGTGAAATCCTCGGCAGCCTGCCGGGGGTCGAGGGTGGCGCTCATGTGGGTGCTCAGCTCGTCGAGAAGGGCGAGGCGCTCGCGGGCCGAGGCGTCGGCGCCGTCGTGCAGGGGCGGGGAGGCGTCCACGGCGGTGACCATGACCGCGCCCCAGGGACCGGGATGGGCCAGCGGCTCCCAGGTGAACACGACGTCGTGGACGCGGCCGTCGGCGCATTCGGCGGACAGCACGTCGCACCAGCGCACGCCCGACGCGACCTGCCGCAGCGCCCGATGGACGGTCTCGCGGCGGGTGCCGCGCAACAGCAGGTCGCAGATGTCGTGGCCCATGGCCGCTTCGGGCGGGCGCCCGAACAGGCGCACCGCCCCTCCGCCCCACTGAGTGACGCGCCCGTCGGCGTCGAGCAGTATGGCGGCGCAGCCGGCCAGGTGCCGCACGCTCGGGCGCGGCCGGCGGACCTCGTCCGCAGGTGCCTCTGTTCTCGTTGCAGGCGCCATCGGACCCCCTGGGAAACGAATGGGACATCGTGCCCGGCGCCGCGAGGAGGTGCGTCGACTCCTCCCCGTGCGGGTCTGCGGCTACCGTGAGTAAATTAGCACCTACCCTTGGTTTCCTTTCGCGAGAACTCCTCAAGCGATGGTCTGTGGCCTCGCTGGGACGACAGCGCGACAGCACGGCGCGGTCATCGTGGAACCAGCTCTGGACCGGGTGATCGTCCGCTGTGTGACCTGGTGATCAGCCATGAAGCGACGGTTGACGGCGGGTGAGGTCGCATGTCCGGTGGGCCGAGTGGCCGGTATCACACCGCGCCACGGGAATTGTGTTACCGCGTAGGAGGGTTGGGCCCACCGTGACGCTTGCCCTGCCTTTGACCTGGCCCATGCCGGAGGCCGACGGTTCCATGCGCGCGCGTCGCTGTTCGGGCTGAAGCGGCAGCCCCGCCCCCCGTCCCTTTTCTCCTGGTAACAACCATCTTCTATTCAGGATATAACCTACCTGTGATACATGTTTCTGGCCTGCGCAAGGTCTACGGCAACGGCGTCGTCGCCCTCGACGGGGTCGATCTCGACGTCCGCGAGGGTGAGATCTTCGGCGTGCTCGGACAGAGCGGGGCCGGGAAGAGCACCTTGCTGCGGTGTGTCAACCTGCTCGAACGCCCGACCGCCGGCACCGTCACGGTCGCCGGCCAGGAGCTGACCGCGCTCGGCCGCGCCGAGCTGCGCCGCGCCAGGCAGGGCATCGGCATGATCCACCAGCACTTCGCCCTGCTGTCGTCCCGCACGGTGGCGGCGAACGTCGCCTTCCCGCTGGAGGTCGCCGGCCTGCCCCGGGCGCGGCGCGGGGCCCGCGTGCGTGAACTGCTCGAACTCGTCGGGCTGGAGGGCAAGGCGTCCGCCTACCCCGCGCAGCTCTCCGGCGGGCAGAAGCAGCGCGTCGGCATCGCCCGCGCGCTCGCCGCCGGGCCGAAGGTGCTGCTGTCGGACGAGGCCACCAGCGCGCTCGACCCCGGCACCACGCAGTCCATCCTCGCCCTGCTCAAGCGCCTCAACGCCGAGCTGGGGCTGACGATCCTGCTGATCACCCACGAGATGCACGTCATCAAGGGCGCCTGCGACTCGGTGGCGATCATGCGTGACGGCCGCGTCGCCGAGGCGGGCACGCTCGCCGACCTCGTCGCGCGTCCAGGGTCGCTGCTCACCCGCGAGATCTTCCCGCTGCCCGAGCCGGCGCCGCCGGGCACCGTCACCCTCACCTTCGCCGGTTCGGCGGACGAGCCGGTGATGTCGAGCCTGGTACGCGGGTTCGACGTGGACGTCAACGTCCTGGGCGGCTCGCTGGAGGACCTCGGCGGGCGGCCGGTAGGGCGCCTTCGCGTCCGCATGGACGGCGGCGACCACGCCGGCGCCCTCACCTACCTGCGTGAACGCGGCGTCATCGTCGAACAGGCGCCGCCGGGGGCCGAGGGGACCGTGCCGGTCCAGGCCCGGACGATCACGGAGGAGGCCCGGTGAACGGCGACGAACTGCTGCCCGCGCTGACGCAGGCGACGGGCGAGACGGTCCAGATGGTGTTCTGGTCCGCGCTGCTGACCCTGGTGCTCGGCCTGCCGCTGGGGGTCTTCCTCGTCACCACCGACCGCGGCGGCCTCACCCCCGCCCCCGCCGTGAAGGCCGTCCTCGGCGGGATCGTCAACGTCGGGCGTTCGCTGCCGTTCATCGTGCTGATGGTCGCGATCCTGCCGTTCACGCGCCTGGTCACCGGCACCACGATCGGGACGGTCGCCGCCATCGTGCCGCTCACGCTCGGAGCCGTGCCCTTCTACGCCCGGCTGGTCGAGACCGCCCTGCGCGGCGTCGAACGCGAGGTCGTCGAGGCCGCTCAGGCGATGGGCGCCGGCCGCGCACGCGTGGTCGGCCGCGTCATGCTGCCCGAGGCGCTGCCAGGGCTGGTCGCCGGGCTCACCGTGACCGTCGTGGCGCTGATCGGCTACTCGGCGATGGCCGGGGCCATCGGCGGCGGAGGGCTCGGCGACCTGGCCATCAGGTACGGCTACCAGCGCTTCGACACCGCCGTGATGGTCGTCACGGTCGTGCTGCTCGTGGTGGTCGTGCAGGTCGTCCAGAGCCTCGGCGACCTTCTGGCCCGCCGGCTGTCCCACCGATGAGACCTCCCGCCGCCGCGGACGAGCCCGTCGCCCGTCCGCAGGCCGCAGGACCAACCCGCAGTTGAGCGCAAGGAGATATCAGATGCGTAAGTTGATCGGCGCCGTGGCGGCGGCCGCGCTCGCGTTGACGCTGGCGGCGTGCGGCGCGTCCGGAGAGGCCGCGCCATCCGGAGGTTCGCCGGCCGCCGGCGACGGTGTGCTGAAGGTGGGCGTCAGCCCGGTGCCGCACGCCGAGATCCTGAAGTTCGTCAAGGACAAGCTGGCGCCCGCCGCCGGGCTGAAGCTGGACATCGTGGAGTTCACCGACTACGTGCAGCCGAACGTGCAGTTGCAGGAGGGACGACTGGACGCCAACTACTTCCAGCACCGGCCCTACCTGGCGGACTTCCTGAAGTCCAAGGGCGGCGCCGAGCTGACCTTCGTCCAGGCCGTCCACCTGGAGCCGCTCGGCCTGTACTCGCGCAAGGTCAAGAGCGCCGGCGAGCTGGCCTCCGGCGCGACCATCGCCGTGCCGAACGACGCCACCAACCTCGGGCGCTCGCTCAAGCTGCTGGAGGACAACGGCCTGATCAAGCTCAAGCCGGGCGCCGGCACCGCGGCCACCGAGCGGGACGTGGCGGACAATCCCAAGAACCTGCAGTTCAAGCCGCTGGAGGCCGCTCAGCTGCCGCGCTCGCTCGAGGACGTCGACGCTGCGTTGATCAACGGCAACTACGCGCTGGAGGCGAAGCTCAAGCCGGCCTCCGACGCGCTGGTGCTGGAGAAGGCCGAGAACAACCCCTACGCCAACGGCCTGGTCGTCCTCAAGGGCCACGAGAACGACCCGCGGGTCAAGAAGCTGGCCGGACTCCTGGCGGGCCCGGAGGTCGAGAAGTTCATCGAGGACACCTACCAGGGCTCGGTGATCTCGGCCACCACCTGACCGACCCCTGGTCCCCTCTGGTCGGTCAGGCGTCCTCTCGCCGGGAGGGAGCCGGTTGCGGGGCCGGAGGGTGGCGGAGGCCGGTGAAGGCGATCTTGCAGACGGCGTCGGCCAGGGCGTCGGCGCCCATGCCGCCGCGCGGCCTGTACCACTCGGTGAGGGAGTTCACCAGACCGAACAGCAGGCGGCTCACCACCGCCGGGTCCACGTCGGACCGGACGTCGCCCTCCGCGCCGGCCTGCCGCACCAGCTCGCCGACCATGTGGTCGAACTCGCGGCGGCGGGCCAGCGCCCGGCGCTCGACCTTGGTGTTGCCGCGCACCCGCAGCAGCAGCGTGACGAACGGGAGGCGCTCGACCAGCACGTGCACGCTGCGGCGCACGAGGTGCTCCAGCCTGTCGATCGCGCGGCCCTCCAGGGCGGCGGTCTCCCGCGCGGCCTCCGACAGCCCGTCGAGGGCGCGGTCGACGGCCAGGCGGAGCAGCTCGTCCTTGCCCGACACGTGGTGGTAGATCGCCGACTTGGTGATGCCGAGCCTGCGGGACAGGTCCTCCATGCTGGTGGCCTCGTAGCCGCGCTCGTTGAACACCTTGACCGCGACGGCCAGCAGCGACTCCAGGTCGTAGCCGGGACGTCCCCGGCGGGGCGGGGTGACCGGGGCGGTGGTCATCGACGGTCCCGGCGGGGCGAGGTGACCGGGGTGGTGGTCATCGACGGTCCCGGTGTGATCGCGTGGCGCGGGTGGTGGTCATCGACGGCCCCCGTAGGACGGCGCGACGTGGGCGGTGGTCATCGGGGGAAGTATCGCAGAAGGCCCGCCTCGGCCCCCATGCCGCGAGGGGTGTCGCGAGGCTCGGGGAGTGGGTAGGAGGCAGAGGGCGGCCGTGCCTCGCGGCTCCCCGCGCCCGGCCGGCGCGGGGTTACCATCCTGGCGAACGGCCCGCATGGTGTTCCTCGATGGGGAGGTCGGCTATGGCCCCGCTCAGCAGCTATGTCACCGGTTCCTGGCACGTCCCGCGCGACGAGGGGGCCCCGCTGCACGACGCGGTCACCGGGGAGGAGGTCGCCACCATCTCCTCGGCGGGCGTCGACTTCCGCGCCGCGCTGGAGTACGGGCGCCGCACGGGCGGCCCCGCCCTGCGCGAGCTGACCTTCCACCAGCGCGCCGCGCTGCTCAAGGCGCTGGCCTCCCACCTACGCGAACATCGGGAGGAGCTGTACGCGCTTTCGCTGCGCACCGGCGCGACGCTGAACGACTCCCGCTTCGACGTGGACGGCGGCATCGGCGCGCTGTTCTCCTACTCCAGCAAGGGCCGCCGCGAGCTGCCGAATGCCACCGTCCATCTGGACGGCGGCGTGGAGCCGCTGAGCAAGGGCGGCTCGTTCGTGGGACAGCACGTCTACACGCCACTCCACGGGGTGGCCGTGCAGATCAACGCCTTCAACTTCCCCGTCTGGGGCCCGCTGGAGAAGCTCGCGCCCGCCTTCGTGGCCGGCGTGCCGTCGCTGGTCAAGCCGGCCGGGCAGACCGCCTACGTCACCGCGCGGCTGGTGGAGCTGATCATCGCCGCCGGCATCCTGCCCGAAGGCGCGCTGCAACTGGTGTGCGGCAGCGCGGGCGACCTGTTCGAGCACCTCACCGAGCAGGACGTGGTCGCCTTCACCGGCTCGGCCTCGACCGCCCAGAAACTGCGCACCCACCCGGTGGTCGCCGCCCGTTCCGTGCGCTTCAACGCCGAGGCCGACTCGCTGAACTGCTCGATCCTCGGCCCGGACGCCGCGCCCGGAGGCGCCGAGTTCGACCTGTTCGTCGAGCAGCTCGTGACCGAGATGACCGTCAAGGCCGGGCAGAAGTGCACGGCCATCCGGCGCGCGTTCGTCCCGGCCGGGCTGATCGACGCGGTGGCCGAGGCCGCCGCCGCCCGGCTGGCGAAGGTCACGGTCGGCCACCCGGCCGACCCGTCGGTGCGCATGGGCGCCCTCGCGGGCCTCGGCCAGCGCGACGAGGTGCGCCGCGCGCTCAAGGCCCTGATCCCCGCCGGCTCGGTGGTGTACGGCGACCCCGAGCGGGTGGAGGTCGTCGGCGCGGACGCCGAGCGCGGGGCGTTCGTCTCGCCGCTGCTGCTGCGCGTGGACGACGCCGGCCGTCCCGAGCCCCACGAGGTGGAGGCGTTCGGGCCGGTCAGCACGCTCATGCCCTACACCTCGGCCGCGCGGGCCGTCGAGCTGGCCGCGCGGGGCCAGGGCAGCCTGGTCGGCTCGGTGGTGACCGGCGACCGCGACTTCGCCCGCGAGGTGGTGCTCGGCACGGCTCCCTGGCACGGACGCCTGCTCGTGCTGGACGCCGAGGCGGCCAAGGAGTCCACCGGGCACGGGTCGCCGCTGCCGGTGCTGGTCCACGGCGGCCCCGGGCGGGCCGGCGGCGGCGAGGAGATGGGCGGCGTCCGCGGGGTGCTGCACCACATGAACCGCACCGCCGTCCAGGCGAGCCCGTCCATGCTCGGCGCGATCACCGGCCGCTGGGTGCCCGGCGGCGAGCGCGCGGTGACCGGCGTCCACCCGTTCCGCAAGCACCTGGAGGAGCTCAGGCCCGGGGACACGGTCGTCGCGGGGCCGCGCCGCGTGGACCTGGCCGACATCGACCACTTCGCCGCGTTCACCGGCGACACCTTCTACGCCCACATGGACGAGAAGGCCGCCAGGGCCAACCCGTTCTTCGACGGCAGGGTCGCCCACGGGTACCTGATCGTCTCGCTGGCCGCGGGGCTGTTCGTCGACCCCGACCCCGGGCCGGTGCTGGCCAACTACGGGCTGGAGAACCTGCGTTTCCTCACCCCGGTGTACCCCGGCGACGAGCTGACGGTGACGCTGACCGCCAAGCAGATCGACCCGCGCGAGGGCGCCGGGTACGGCGAGGTGCGCTGGGACGCCGATGTGACCAAGCAGGACGGCTCGTCGGTGGCCAAGTATGACGTGCTCACGCTGGTCGCCCGGCGCGAGGGCTGACCGGCGGCCGGCGCGGCCGTGCCCGTCCGGAGGCGCGGCCTTGCGCGGGACGGGCCGCTGAGCGAGACTGATAACTGACCGAATGTTCGGTAAAGGGGTGACGGCGGATGGCTGACCTCCAACGGCATTTCGACCGGACGATCGAGCAGGACCGGCGCGTCGAGCCGCGCGACTGGATGCCCGACGGCTACCGCGCGACGATGGTCCGGCAGATCGCCCAGCACGCCCACTCGGAGATCATCGGCATGCAGCCCGAGGGCGAGTGGATCACCCGCGCGCCGACGCTGCGGCGCAAGGCCATCCTGCTCGCCAAGGTGCAGGACGAGGCCGGGCACGGGCTCTACCTGTACTCCGCCGCCGAGACGCTCGGCGCCGACCGCTCCGAGCTGACCGCGATGCTCATCGAGGGGCGGCAGAAGTACTCCTCGATCTTCAACTACCCGACGCTGGGCTACGCCGACGTCGGGGTGATCGGCTGGCTGGTCGACGGCGCGGCCATCTGCAACCAGGTGCCGCTTTGCCGCAGCTCGTACGGCCCCTACGCGCGGGCCATGATCCGCATCTGCAAGGAGGAGTCGTTCCACCAGAGGCAGGGGTACGAGCTGCTGCTCACCATGATGAAGGGCACCCCCGCCCAGCGCGACATGGTGCAGGACGCGGTGAACCGCTGGTGGTGGCCGTCCCTGATGATGTTCGGCCCGCCGGACGACGCCTCGCCCAACACCGCGCGGTCCATGGCCTGGAAGATCAAGCGGCACACCAACGACGAGCTGCGCCAGAGGTTCGTCGACATGACCGTGCCCCAGGCCGAGGTGCTCGGCGTCACCCTGCCCGACCCCGAGCTGCGGTGGAACCCCGAGCGCGGCCACCACGACTTCGGTCCGGTCGACTGGTCGGAGCTCAAGCGGGTGATCAGCGGCGACGGGCCCTGCAACGCGCGGCGCGTCGCCGTACGCCGCTCCGCGCACGAGGACGGCGCCTGGGTCCGCGAGGCCGCCGTCGCCCACGCCCGCAAGACCGCACGCCGCACCGCCCCGGACGCCGAGACCACGAGCGCGGACGCCGGGGCGACGGTCATGGACGTCGGGACGACGAACGCGGACGCCGGGGCGACGAGCGCGGACGCCGGGACGGCCGCGGGGGCGGAGGCGAGGGCATGAGCGACTGGCCGCTGTACGAGGTGTTCGTGCGCAGCAAGCGGGGGCTCAACCACGTCCACGTCGGCTCGCTGCACGCCGCCGACGACGAGACGGCGCTGCGCCACGCCCGCGACCTCTACACCCGCCGCAACGAGGGCGTGAGCATCTGGGTCGTCCGGTCCGACCACATCGCCGCCACCAGCCCCGACGAGAAGGACCCGTTCTTCGCGCCGAGCGGCGACAAGGTCTACCGGCATCCGACCTTCTATACCCTGCCCGACGACGTCCCGCACATGTGAGGCCACGATGTCCTCCGAAGCCTCCGCCACGCCCGACCCTTGTGGATCCGCCACGCCGGACCCCCGTGAACCCTCCGCGCCCGACGTCCGCGTCCCGTCTGCGCCCGACGTCCGCGTCCCGTCCGCGCCCGACGTCCGCGTCCCGTCCGCGTCCGACGTGCGCGCCCCGTCGTCGGCGGACGTCCGCGCTCCGTCGTCGGCCGGCGTTCACGAGCCGTTTCCGGGCGATCCTCGCGAGCCGTCTCTGGCCGACGCCTATGAGGCGATCAACGACGCGGACGACCCCCGCTGGGCGTACGGGACCGGGTTCGCCGACCCGCTGGCCGGTGTGGACACCCGGCTGCCCGGCGGTGTGGACGCCCGCGACCTGTCGGCCTACTGCCTGATGCTCGGCGACGACGCGCTGGTCATGTCGCACCGGCTCCAGGAGTGGTGCACGCACGCCCCCGAGCTGGAGGAGGAGGTGGCGCTGGCCAACATCGCGCTGGACCTCCTCGGGCAGGCCCGCCTGCTGCTGTCCCGCGCGGGCGCCGCCGACGGCTCCGGACGCGACGAGGACGCGCTGGCCTTCCTGCGCGGCCCGGAGGAGTTCCGCAACGTCCGGCTCGCCGAGGCGGAGAACGGCGACTTCGGGCAGGAGATGGCCCGGCTGCTGGTCTTCGCGACCTGGCGGCTGGCGCTGCTCGACCGGCTCGCGAGCTCCCGCGACCCGGTGCTGGCCGCGGTCGCCGCCAAGGGCGTGAAGGAGGTCGCCTACCACCGCGACTACGCCGCCGGCTGGGTGGTCAGGCTCGGCGACGGCACGCCGTACTCCCGCGAGCGCGTCACCGAGGGGCTCGCGGCCGTGTGGCCGGACGTGGCGGAGCTGTTCGTCCCGCACGAGGTCGAAGCCCGGCTCGCGCGGGCGGGCGCCGGCGTCGACCCCGCCACCCTCCGCGAGGAGTTCGACGACGTCATCGGCCAGGTCCTCACGGCCGCCACCCTCACCCGGCCCTCCACCACGGTCGCAGGCTCCGGGCTGGGGCGCGGCGGAGATCACACTCCGGCCCTGACCCGCCTGCTCGACGAACTGCAGAGCGTCGCCCGCGCCCACCAGGGGGCGACATGGTGAGCCCGCGAGCCAGGTCGGGGGCGCCGGGACGGGAAGCGTCGAGCGCGTGGGAGGTCGCGCGGGCCGTTCTGGACCCGGAGCTGCCCATGCTCACTCTGGACGACCTCGGCATCCTGCGCGGCGTGGAGGAGACCGGTGACGGAAGCGTCGTCGTCACCGTCACCCCCACCTACAGCGGCTGCCCGGCGATGGCGGCCATCAGGGCCGACCTGTCCGCCGCTCTGCGCGCCGCCGGATACGCCGATGTCGAGGTGCGCACCGTCCTCACCCCGGCCTGGACCACCGACTGGATCACCGAGGAGGGCAGGCGCAGGCTCGCCGACGCGGGCGTCGCGCCGCCCGGCCAGGCCCCTGCGCGGCGGAGCGGGCCGGTGCCGCTGACTCTCGGCCCGGTCCGGCGGAGCGTCGGCTGCCCGCGCTGCGGGTCCGGCGACACCGAGGAGGTGTCCCGGTTCGGGTCCACCGCCTGCAAGGACCTGTGGCGGTGCCGCGCGTGCCGGGAGCCCTTCGAGCACGTCAAGGAGCTGTGACGTGCCCGGCACCGGAGCGGCCGGAGACGGCGGGCGGCGGCGCAGGGGGCGGTTCGCCGCTTTGCGGGTGGCACGGGTGGATCGCTTGTGCGAGGACGCCGCCGCGATCACCTTCGACGTGCCCGGCGAACTGGCGGAGGAGTTCGCCTTCCTCCCCGGCCAGTCGCTCACGCTGCGCGCGTTCGTGGACGGCCGCGAGGAGCGGCGTTCGTACTCCATCTGCGCGCCGGCGGGCGGCCCGCTGCGCATAGGGGTCAGGGAGATCCCCGACGGGCTGTTCTCCACCCGGCTGGTGCGCCGCCTGAGGCCGGGGGAACAGGTGGAGGTGCTGCCGCCCACCGGGGGCTTCACCGCCGACCTGTCCCGCCCGGCGGACCACGTGTTCGTCGCCGCCGGTTCCGGGATCACCCCCGTGCTGTCGATCGCGTCGTCCGTGCTGACGGTGCCCGGGTCGTCGGTGACGCTGTTCTACGGGAACCGCACGACGCGAACGGTGATGTTCGGGGAGGAACTGGCCGATCTGAAGGACTCCGCGCCCGCCCGCGTCCAGGTCGTGCACGTCCTGTCCAGGGAGCCCAGAGAGCCCGAGGTGTTCACCGGCCGCCTGGACCGTCCGAAGCTCCGCCTGCTGCTCCCCGCCCTGACCGACGTGCCGGCCGTCGCCGACTGGTGGCTCTGCGGCCCGTACGGGCTGGTCAAGGACGCCAAGGCGGTGCTCGCCGAGCTGGGCGTCGCTTCGGAGCGCGTCCACCACGAGCTGTTCTACGTGGACGAGCCGCCGCCACCGCCGGCCCGCCGGGTCGCGGGGGTCTCCGAGGAGGCGGTCGCCAAGGTGACGGTCGTCCTGGACGGCCGGGCCACGTCCATGCCGCTGCCGCCGGGCCTCACCGTGCTGGAGGGGGCGCAGCGCGTCCGGCCCGACCTGCCGTTCGCCTGCAAGGGAGGGGTGTGCGGCACCTGCCGCGCCAAGGTGACCGACGGGACGGTGGAGATGCGCCGCAACTTCGCCCTCGAACCCGCCGAGGTGGCGGCAGGCTACGTGCTGACCTGCCAGTCCATCCCCCTGTCCCCCGACGTCACCGTCGACTTCGACGCCTGAGCCCGCGCGGCGCCGGGGATTTCCACGGATCGCGGGGTGGGCTGGGGCGGCCGTTCGGGCGGGGGGCGGTGCGGTCCGTCAGGCCGGGCGGGGGAGGCGGAGGCGCCAGCGGCCGGCGTGGGAGGTGAGGCGGACGCTGGTGAGCGGCTCGGCGTCGATGCGCCAGAACGTGTCAGGGGGCGCGCCGAGCACGTGCACGAGGGCGGCCCTGATCACGTCCGGATGGGTGACCGCGATGATCCTCCCGCCGGCACCATCACTGCCACCGCCACCGCCACCGCCACTGCCACCGTCACCGTCGCCGCCGCCCTCGCCGTGCGCCGTGCGCAGCCAGGCGGCGACGCGCTCGATCAGGGCGAGCACCGATTCCCCGTCGTGCGGGGCGGCGGCGGGGTCGGTCAGCCAGGCCACCAGTTCCTCGGGCTCCCGGGCCTGGATCTCGGCCAGCGTCCGCCCCGCCCACCGGCCGGCGTCACGGTCGCGCAGCCCGTGGTCGACCACGGCGGTCAGGCCGAGCCCGGCCGCCGTCTGCCGGCACCGCACCGCCGGGCCGCACAGCACGGCGTCCCGCCGGCGTGCCGCAGGGCCGCGCAGGGGAGCGGTCGTGCCCGGGACGGCTCGGGTGGTCGTGCCTGGGGCGATCCCGGCGGCGTCGCTCGGGCTGGGGAGGGCGCCGGTCCGGGTGAGGAGGGGGACGGCGCGGGCTACTTCTCGTCGTCCGCGGGCGTTGAGTTCCTCGTCGTCGAGGGGGAACGCGGCTCGCTGGAGCGAGTCCGTGAAACCATGACAAATCAGAATAAGTCGGGCTGACACTGCATCCTCTCTGTGGCAGAAGAGGGGCGATTGTCGCTCTTCGCCCCATTGACGGGACCATGGTTCACGCGTAGCGTCCAACCGACATTGTTGACGGTGTGGGGAAGCCAGCGAGACTCTGGCACGGCCGCGCCACTGTGACCGGTCCCTCCGGGCCGGGAGTCAGACCCTCCGTCGTCACCGCCACCCCGCATGGGACGCGTGATCCCGAGGAGGCACGACAAATGGCTCAGGCCGTTTCGCATTCCCCGTCCGCTCCGCTGAGCATCCCCGTTCGCATTCCCCTCCGGGAGTTGCTGCCGTGGGCCGTCTTCGCCGGAGTGCTCGCCCTCGCCCTGCTGTACTTCGTCGGCGCGGAGCAGGGGGCCACCTCCCTGATCTCCGGCAACACCGTCCACGAGTTCGTGCACGACGGTCGTCACCTGCTCGGCTTCCCCTGCCACTGACACGGGAACCGGCAACGGCATGGTGAAGAACCTGCTGGTCCGCGGCATGCTCGCGGGCCTCGTCGCCGCCGCCCTCGCCCTGGTGTTCGCCTGGATCTTCGGCGAGCCCCAGGTGGGGGCCGCGGTCGCCCTGGAGGGGCACGCCCACGCGGGTCAGGCCGGCCACGCGCTCGCGCCGGCCGCCGGAGCCCTCCCCGCGCCGGACCTCGCTCCGCACGCGCACGCCGATGCGGCCGGGGACACCGACCACGGAGAACCGTTCAGCCGGGCCGTCCAGTCGACCGTGGGCCTGGCCACGGCGGTCGGCGTCTACGGACTGGCCGTCGGAGGCGTCTTCGCGCTCGTGTTCGCCTTCGCCTACGGACGGCTCGGGGCGTTCACGCCCAGGGTCACGGCCGGTCTGCTGGCCGCGGCCGGGTTCGTCGCGGTCGAGCTGGTCCCGTTCCTGAAGTACCCGGCGAACCCGCCGGCCGTCGGCGATCCCGCCACCATCGGGGGGCGTACCGCGCTGTACTTCGTGTTCGTCCTGATCGCCGTGCTCCTCGCGGTCGCGGCGGTGTCGCTGGGCCGGAGGCTGGCCCCCCGCTTCGGGAACGGCGACGCGACGGTGCTGGCCGTGGTCGCCTTCCTGGTCGCGGTCACCGCCGCCGGACTGCTGATGCCCGGGGTCGAGGAGGTGCCCGCGGACTTTCCCGCAGTGTTGCTGTGGAGGTTCCGGCTGGCGTCCGTCGGCATTCAGGCCGTCCTGTGGAGCGGCCTCGGGCTCGCGTTCGGCCTGCTCGCCGACCGGGTGCTCGCTCCGCGCCGCGCGCCCGCGCTGTAGCCGACGAGAACGACAAGCGCCGACCCGAGCCGGCGGCCCGCTGGGGCGCGCCGCCGAAAGGACACCGACACATGCCGGACCGGCCCATGACGGCCGAGGGACTCCTCCACTACCCGTTCACCGCGGTCGTGGGGCACGAGGACCTCAAGCTGGCCCTGATCCTCAACGCGGTGTCCCCGCGCACGGGCGGCGTGCTCATCCGCGGGGAGAAGGGGACGGCCAAGTCCACGATCGTGCGGGCCCTGGCGGCGCTGCTGCCCCCGGTCGCGGTCGTCGCCGGATGCCGCTTCTCCTGCGACCCGGCCGCTCCCGACCCCGGCTGCCCCGACGGGCCGCACGACACCGACCGGCCGCACGACACCGAAGGAGTGCATGACACCGAAGGGCGGCGCGACGACGGGGGGCACGACGACGAAGGGCCGCGCGCCAACGGCCGGGGCGACGACGACGGGGGGCACGACGACGACGGGCGGCGCGACGACGAAGGGACGTCGGACGCCGAAGGGCCGGGCGCGCTCGTGCGGGCCGCCCGGCTCGCGGAGCTGCCGGTCGGGGCCTCCGAGGACCGGCTCGTCGGATCGCTGGACCTCGAGCGCGCGCTGACCGAAGGGGTGAAGGCCTTCGACCCGGGCCTGCTCGCGACGGCGCACCGGGGCGTCCTGTACGTCGACGAGGTCAACCTGCTGCACGACCACCTCGTGGACCTGCTGCTGGACGCCGCGGCGCTCGGCACCTGCTACGTCGAGCGCGACACCGTGTCGGTCCGGCACGCGGCCCGGTTCATCCTGGTCGGCACCATGAACCCGGAGGAGGGGGAACTGCGTCCCCAGCTTCTCGACCGGTTCGGACTGACCGTCGAGGTCGTGGCCTCCCGGGACCCGGCCGAGCGGGCCGAGGTGGTGCGCCGGCGGCTGGCGTACGAGGAGGACCCCGAGGGCTTCGCCGCACGATGGCGGGAGGCGGAGCGGGCGCTCGCCGCTCGCGTCGCCGAGGCCCGCGACCGCCTGGGGCGGGTCACGCTCACCGATGCCGCCCTGCGGAGGATCGCCACCGTCTGCGCCGGCCTGGAAGTGGACGGGATGCGCGCCGACCTGATCACCGCCCACGCCGCCGTGGCGCACGCGGCCTGGCGGGGGGACACCCGGGTCACCGAGCAGGACATCCGGCAGGCCGCGCGGCTCGCCCTGCCGCACCGCCGCCGGCGCGACCCGTTCGACGCTCCCGGCCTGGACGAGGCCGAACTCGACGACCTGCTCCGCCGCGCGGCGGCCGACGACGCGGACCCCGACCCGAATCCGGACCCGGACCGCGATCCCGACCCGGGCTCCGCGTTCGATCCCGACTCCGACCCGGACCTCGACCCCGATCCCGGCGCCCGCCTGGATGGCGGTTCCGGTCCCGATCCTGCCGCCCGTCCGGACGGCGACCACGGCCCGGATCCCGGCGCCGGACCGGCTCACCGTGCCGATCCCCGCCAGGACGGCTACGGCGCCGACCACGCGTCCCGTCCCGACCAGGGATCGGAGTTCGACCGGGAGACCGCCTCCGCCCTCGATGACTCGGGGCGGCAGGACGTCGGTACCGGAATGGCCGGTACGGGGTCCGCCTCCGAGCACCCGGAGGGGCAGGAGGCGTCCGGGCGGTCCGGACGCGGCGCGACCGGAGAGCGGCGGACGACGCCGGCGGGTGAGCCGTACCGGGTACGGGCGCTGACCGTGCCGGGCCTCGGTACGGGCGCACCCGGACGCCGGTCCCGCGCCCGCACCTCGCAAGGACGCGTCACCGGGTCGCGCGCGCCGTCCGGCCGGCTCGGCACGCCGCACCTGACGGCGACCCTCCGCGCAGCGGCGCCCTACCAGCGGGAACGCGGCAGGACCGGGCCGGGGCTGGTCGTGCGGCCCGCCGACCTGCGCGAGGTGGTGCGCGAGGGGCGCGAGGGCAATCTCGTGCTGTTCGTCGTGGACGCGAGCGGCTCGATGGCCGCCCGCCGCCGTATGGGCGCGGTCAAGGGAGCCGTGCTCAGCCTGCTGCTGGACGCCTACCAGCGCCGCGACAAGGTCGGCCTGGTCACCTTCCGCGGCGCCGGAGCCGAGCTCGTGCTGCCCCCGACCTCGTCGGTGGAGGCCGGGGCGGCCCGCCTGCGCGATCTGCCGACCGGGGGCCGCACCCCGCTCGCCGCGGGGCTGCGCCGGGCCGCCGGAGTGGTGCGCGCCGAACGGCTGCGCGACCCCTCGCGCCGGCCGCTGCTGGTGGTCGTCACCGACGGCCGGGCCACCAGCGGCACGGACGCCGACGTGCGGCGGTCCGCGGCGCTGCTCAAGGGCGTCGCCGCCGTGGTGGTGGACTGCGAGACCGGCCCGGTGCGGCTGGGGCTCGCCGTGCGCCTCGCGGGGCTGCTCGGCGGCGAGGCCGTACGGCTGGAGGACCTCGCGGCCGGAGGGCTGCGCGATCTGGTCCGTGAACGACGCAGGGCCGCCTGACATGCGGCGCAGGGCAAGCGGCGGGCGGGCGGAGAACACCCGCTCCGTGGCCGCGACGACCGTGGCCGCGACGACCGTGGCCGCGACGACCGGAAAGGTGGCATGAGGTGCCTCAGGGGAAGCCGGAGCGCGTGCCGGACGACGGTCTGACCACGCGGCAGCGCCGCGCCCGGCCGCTCGTGCTCCTCCACACCGGCCCCGGCAAGGGGAAGTCCACGGCCGCCTTCGGGCTGGCACTGCGGGCATGGAACCAGGGCTGGCCGATCGGCGTGTTCCAGTTCGTCAAGTCCGCCAAGTGGCGCGTCGGGGAGGAGCGCGCCCTGACGGTGCTCGGCGCCTCCGGCGAGGGCGGCACGGTGGCGTGGCACAAGATGGGCGACGGCTGGTCCTGGGTCAGGAAGCCCGGAGCCGAGGAGGACCACGCCGCCGACGCCCGCGAGGGTTGGGAGCAGATCAAACGGGATCTCGCCGCCGAGACCTACCGGCTGTACGTGCTGGACGAGTTCACCTACCCGCTCACGTGGGGCTGGATCGACGCCGAGGACGTCGCCGCCGCGCTCGCCGCGCGGCCGGGCACGCAGCACGTCGTGATCACCGGCAGGAACGCCCACCCGCGCCTGGTGGAGATCGCCGACCTGGTCACCGAGATGGGCAAGGTCCGGCACCCGATGGACGCGGGACAGAAGGGCCAGAAGGGCATCGAATGGTGACCGCGCTCCCGCGTCTGGTGATCGGGGCTCCGTCCTCGGGCGCGGGCAAGACCACGGTGGCGACCGGGCTGATGGCGGCGTTCACCGCCAAGGGCCTGGTGGTCTCCCCGCACAAGGTCGGACCTGACTACATCGACCCCGGCTACCACGCCCTCGCGGCGGGGCGGCCCGGGCGGAACCTGGACCCGTGGCTGGTGGGGGAGGACCTGATCGCCCCTCTGCTGCTCCACGGGGCCGCCGGGGCGGACATCGCCGTCATCGAAGGCGTGATGGGCTTGTTCGACGGCTCCGCCACCCCGGGCGCCGGCCCTGCCACTCCCGGCGCCGGCACGGCCACCGCCACGGGTACGGGTGTGGGCACGGCCACAGGTGTGGGAACTGGCGCAGGCGCAGGCATGGGCGCGGGCATGGGCATGGGCGCGGGCACGGATCTTACGACCGGCGTGGGCGGTGGGACGGGCGCTGTGGCCGTGGCCGGCGCGGACACGGACCTGGCGTCGACGGCGCATGTCGCCCGGCTGCTGGACGCGCCGGTCGTGCTGGTGGTGGACGTGTCCGGGCAGGGCAGGTCCGTCGCGGCGCTGGTCCACGGCTTCATGTCCTACGACACGCGGGTGCGGGTCGGCGGGGTGGTACTCAACCGGGTCGGCTCCCCGCGCCACGAGCGGATCTGCCGGGACGCGCTCGCCGAGACCGGCGTGGAGGTGTTCGGGGCCATCCCGCGCACCGGCGTGGTGGCGACGCCCGCGCGGCACCTCGGCCTGATCCCCCCGGCCGAACGGGCCGGCGCCGCCACCGAGGCCGTGGCCGCGATGGGCGAACTGGTCGCCGCCACCTGCGACCTCGCCGCGCTGGTCCGCCTCGCCCACACCGCGCCCCGGCTCACCGCCTCCCCATGGAACCCCCACGAAGTCATGCGCGGCCAGGACGGGGCGCCGGCCCCGGAGGTGGTGGTCGCGGTGGCCGGGGGGAAGGCGTTCACGTTCGGGTACGCCGAGCAGGCGGAGCTGGTCCAGGCGGCGGGCGGCATCGTCGTCCCCTTCGACCCGTTGCGTGACGAGCGCCTGCCGGCGGGCACGCGGGCGGCGCTGATGCCCGGCGGCTTCCCCGAGGTGTACGCGGCGGAGCTGTCGGCCAACGAGCCGCTCCGGCGCGCGATCTCCGCGTTCGCCGGGCCCATCGTCGCCGAGTGCGCGGGCCTGCTCTACCTGTGCCGCGAACTGGACGGGCGTCCCATGTGCGGGCTGGTGGACGCGACCGCCGCGATGACCGACCGGCTGACGCTCGGCTATCGCGCCGCCGTGGCCGTGCGGGACTCGGTGGTGACCCGCGAGGGCGAACGCTACCGGGGGCACGAGTTCCACCGCACACGGATCACCCCCGCCGCCGGCGCGGCGCGCGAGCCCCTGTTCCGGTGGCGGGGCGGCGCCGACGGGTACGGCGGTCCCCGGCTGGCGGCCTCCTACCTGCACCTGCACTGGGCCGGCACTCCGTACCTGGCCGCGAGGCTGGTGGCCGGTGCCCGCCGCTAGCGTGCCGCCGGTCGTCGTGGTGGGCGTCGGCGCCGACGGCTGGGACGGGCTGTCATCCGCCGCACGGGCCGAGGTGGCCGCCGCCGAAGTGCTCGTCGGCAGCGTCCGGCAGCTCGCGCTCGTCCCGGACACCGGCGCCGAGCGCGTCGCCTGGCCCTCCCCGATGCTGCCCGCCGTTCCCGGGGTCCTGTCCCGGCACGCCGGCCGGAAGGTGTGCGTGCTGGCCAGCGGCGATCCGATGTTCCACGGGGTCGGCACGACGCTCGTCCGGCTGCTCGGCGCCGGCCGGGTGCGCGTGCTGCCGCATCCCTCGTCGGTCTCGCTGGCCTGCGCCCGGATGGGCTGGCCGGTCGAGGACACCGGCGTCGTCAGCCTCGTCGGCCGGCCGGTGGAGTCACTGAACCGCTCTTTGTGGCCGGGCGGGCGCGTGCTGGTGCTCAGCGCGGACGGGGCGACCCCGCGCCTGGTCGCGCGCCTGCTCCGCGACCGCGGATACGGCGCGACCGTGATGACCGTCCTCGAACGGCTCGGCGGTCCCGCGGAGCGCACCCTCACCGGCACGGCGATCGAGGCAGCCGGCGCGGGCGGGTGGTGCGCCGTCGTGGACGCGCTGAACGTCGTCGCCCTGGAGGTGCGAGCCGATCCGGGCACGGCCCCGCCGGTGCCCCTCTCCCCGGTCGCCGGCCTGCCGGACGAGGCGTACGAGCACGACGGGCAGCTCACCAAGCGGGAGGTCCGGGCGGTGACGCTGGCGCTGCTCGCCCCGCTGCCGGGTCGGCTGCTCTGGGACGTGGGCGCGGGCGCGGGGAGCGTGGCGATCGAGTGGAGCCGCGCCGCCCCAGGCTGCGAGGCCGTCGCGGTGGAGGCCCGGGCCGACCGTGCCGAGCGCATCGCGCGCAACGCCGCGTCGCTGGGCGTGCCCGGCCTGCGGATCGTCACCGGTACGGCGCCGGCTGCCCTGGCAGGGCTCGACCCGCCGGACGCGGTGTTCGTCGGCGGCGGCGCGACCGTCCCGGGCATGGTCGAGACGTGCTGGGCCGCGCTGCGTCCCGGTGGGCGGATCGTGGTCACCGCGGTGACCGTCGAGTCGGAGGCGGTGGTGGCGTCCTGGCACGCGAAGACGGGCGGCGAGCTGACGCGCATCGCCGTCCAGCGCGCCGGGGGGCTCGGCGGATTCACCGCCTGGCGGCCCGCCCTCCCGGTCACCCTGTGGACGGCCGTCCGCCCATGACCGCGCGAAGGGGCGCGGCCGCGGGTGGGGATCCACGGGCGACGGCCGGAGGCCGGGCGAGGAAGAGCGCGAAGACCACACAGACGTCCGGCTCCGGCCGGGAAGGAAAGGAAACGACGGCGTGACGGTGCATTTCATCGGAGCCGGGCCCGGTGCGGCCGACCTCATCACCGTGCGCGGGCGCGACCTGATCGCCGCCTCACCGGTGTGCCTGTACGCCGGTTCCCTGGTGCCCAAGGAGCTCCTCGCGTACGCGCCCACCGGGGCCCGGCTGGTCGACACGGCCCGGCTCACGCTGGACGACATCGTGGCCGAGATGCTGAGCGCCCACGCGGCGGGACTGGACGTCGCGAGGTTGCAGTCGGGCGATCCGTCGATCTACAGCGCGATGGCCGAGCAGATGCGCCGCCTGGACGCCGCGGGGGTGCCGTACGACGTGACCCCCGGCGTCCCCGCGTTCGCCGCCGCCGCCGCTTCGCTCAGGCGCGAGCTGACGGTGCCCGGCGTCGGGCAGACGGTCGTGCTGACCCGCACGTCCGCCCGCGCGACCCCGATGCCCGAGGGGGAGGATCTGGCCACCTTGGGGCGCAGCCGCGCCACGATGGTGCTGCACCTCGCCGTCCAGCGGATCGCCGCCGTGGTGGAGGAGCTGATCCCCGCCTACGGCGCCGCCTGCCCGGTGGCCGTGGTCGCCCGGGCGAGCCGCGACGACGAGCTCGTCCTGCGGGGCACCCTGGCCGACATCGCCGCGAAGGTGACCGGAGCGGGGGTCGTCCGCACCGCCGTGATCGTCGTGGGTGGCGTCCTGACCGCCTCCGAGTTCCCCGACAGTCACCTGTACTCCGCCGGCCGCGACCGCGGCCCGGAGCACGGCGACGCCGACCGGCACGCTGACGGCGCCCCGTCCGACGGCCGAAGCGAGAGCAGGGACGAAAAAGGAAACAGCGCCCCATACGCGCACGTAAACGGGAAGGGCAGCTTGGACGGGGATGGGAACGGCGGTCCGGACGCGGACGGTGGGGGCCGGTCGTGATCGAGTATGTGCGGGACGGGGCCGAGATCTACCGGCGGTCGTTCGCGACGATCCGGGCGGAGGCCCGCCTGGCCGGACTGCCCGGGGACGTCGCCCGCGTGGCCGTCCGCATGATCCACGCCTGCGGAATGGTCGATCTGGTCGACGACCTGGCCTGGTCCCCGGGCGTCGTGGCCCGCGCCAGGACGGCCCTGCTCGCCGGGGCGCCGGTGCTGTGCGACGCCGCCATGGTGGCCTCCGGGGTGACCCGCCGGCGCCTGCCCGCCGGCAACGAGGTGATCTGCACGCTCGGCGACGCCCGGGTGCCTGAACTGGCCGTTCGGCTCGGCACCACGCGCAGTGCCGCGGCGCTGGAGCTGTGGCGCGACCGGCTCGACGGCGCCGTGGTGGCCGTCGGCAACGCTCCGACGGCGCTGTTCCGGCTGCTCGAACTGGTGCGGGAGGGGGCGGGCCGGCCCGCCGCCGTGCTCGGCGTCCCCGTCGGGTTCATCGGCGCGGCCGAGTCCAAACAGGCCCTGACGGAGTACGACGGCGACCTCGCGTACCTGGTCGTGCACGGCCGCAGGGGTGGAAGCGCGATGGCGGCGGCCGCCGTCAACGCGATCGCGAGCGAGGAAGAGTGAACTGCGCATGAACGACTCCGGCCCATCGCGGGACGCCGCACCGGCGGCACCCGGGCGCCTGTGGGGGGTGGGGCTCGGCCCCGGCGACCCCGAGCTGGTGACGGTGAAGGCCGCCCGGCTGGTGCGCGAGGCCGACGTGGTCGCCTACCACAGCGCGCGCCACGGCCGCAGCATCGCCCGCGGCGTCGCCGAGCCGTACCTGCGCGGCGACCAGGTCGAGGAACCGCTGATCTACCCGGTCACCACCGAGACCACCGACCACCCCGGCGGCTACCGGGGCGCCATCGACGACTTCTACGCCGTCTGCGCCGAACGGCTGGCCGCGCACCTCGACGCGGGACGCGACGTCGTCGTCCTGTGCGAGGGCGACCCCCTCTTCTACGGGTCCTACATGCACCTGCACAAGCGGCTGGCCCACCGTTACCCCACCGAGGTGGTCCCCGGCGTGACGTCGATGAGCGGGGCGGCGGCGGCGCTCGGCCGTCCGCTGGTCGAGGGTGAGGAGGCCCTGACCGTCCTGCCGGGCACCCTGCCGCCGGACGTCCTCGCCGAGCGGCTCGCCGCCACCGGGTCGGCCGCGATCCTCAAGCTCGGGCGCACCTTCCCCGCCGTGCGTGAGGCGCTCGACCGGGCCGGGCGGCTGGGCGAGGCCTGGTACGTCGAGCGGGCCAGCACCGACCGGCAGCGGATCGCTCCGCTCGCCGAGGTGGATCCGGCCGAGGTGCCCTACTTCTCCATCGCCGTCATCCCCAGCCGCGCCGGCGCCTCCCTCACCCGGACCACCGAACCGGGCGACACCGTGAGCCCGGGCACCGGCGCCCATGCTGGCGCCGCCGGAGCGTCCGCGCCGGAGGCGGCCCATGGGAAGGCGGTTCGCGGAGAGGTGATCGTGGTCGGGCTGGGGCCGGGGGGACGGTCGTGGCTGACGCCGGAGGCGCAGGACGCGCTGGCCACCGCGGACGACCTGGTCGGCTACGGCCCCTACCTGGACCGCGTCCCGCCGAACCCGCGCCAACGCCGTCACCCCACCGACAACCGTGCCGAGGCCGAACGCGCCGCGCACGCCCTGGAGATGGCGCGGTCGGGCGCCCGGGTCGCGGTGGTGTCCTCCGGCGACCCCGGCGTGTTCGCCATGGCGAGCGCGGTGCTGGAGGTGGCGTGCGAACCGCGGTTCGCGGGGGTGCGGGTGCGCGTGGTCCCCGGGCTGACGGCCGCGCAGGCGGTCGCCGCCAGGGCCGGCGCGCCGCTCGGGCACGACTACTGCGTGCTCTCGCTGTCCGACCGGCTCAAGCCGTGGGAGGTGATCGCCGGGCGCGTCACCGCCGCGGCGCGCGCCGATCTGGTGCTGGCGATCTACAACCCGGCCTCGCGCAGCCGCACCTGGCAGGTGGGCGCGGCCCGCGACCTGCTGCTGGAGCACCGCGCGCCCGACACCCCCGTGGTGGTCGGGCGGGACGTCGGCGGGCCCGGCGAGAGCCTGCGCGTCACCACGCTGGCCAAACTGGACCCGGCCGACGTCGACATGCGCTGCCTGCTGGTGGTCGGCTCCTCCACCACCCGGATCGCCGAGCGGGACGGCCGCCCGGTGGTGTTCACCCCACGCCGCTACCCCGCCTGAGCCGGGAAGCCGGAGCCGGAGCGGACAGCCGGGCGGGTGCGGTCCGGTCCGGGTCACTTCTCGGTGTCACCCGGCCTGAGCTCCTGAGCCGGCGGCGGGGAGGAGGGCGAGCGTCGTCGTCGCGGGGTGGTCAGTGTCCGGTTTCACCCGGACCGGGATCGGGGAGGTCGTCGAGCCAGGTCATGGCCTCTTCCACGGTCCCGGCGACCTGCGTGTCAGTGGCCGGGAGGGGCAGGGGAGGGCGCCGCACCACGACGACGGGCAGTCGCAGTTCGCGGGCGGCCGCGAGCTTGGCCGTGGTCATGGTCCCCCCGCTGTCCTTGGTGACCAGGACCTCGACGCGGTGGGCGCGCATCAGGGAGAGCTCGCCGTCCAGGCTGTAGGGGCCGCGGTCGAGCAGGAGGTGATGGCGGCGGGGGAGCGGCGGCTCGGGCGGGTCCACGGTGCGGATGAGGAACCACAGCTCGTCCAGGCCCGCGAAGGCCGGCAACCCCTGCCGGCCCGAGGTGAGGAAGACGCGCCCGCCGAGGGCCGGCAGCGTCCCGGCCGCCTCTTCCAGCGACGCCACCCAGTGCCAGTCGTCCCCCGGGCCCTCGACCCATCCCGGACGCCGGAGCACCAGCAGCGGCACGCCCGCCGCCGCGCACGCCTGAACGGCCGAGGCGGTGATCCGGGCGGCGAACGGGTGTGTGGCGTCCACCACGGCGCCGATCCGCCGCTCGCGCAGCCAGGCGGCCATGCGCTCGGGTCCGCCGAACCCGCCGACCCGCACCTCGCCCTCGGGCAGCTTGGGATCGCTCACCCGTCCGGCCAGGGACGACACCACCCGCGTCCCCGGCCTGCCGGCCAGTTCGGCCGCCAGCCCCCGCGCCTCCCCGGTCCCGCCCAGGACCAGCACCGTCCGCCCCACGTGCCCGCGCCCACCGTCCACCGGCCGTCCCCTCCCTCACCCGAAGACCATTGTCGGCCCCGCGACAGGACGTTGACGTCATGCTTCTTCGGGGGCGTCCTGCTGCCAGATCCAGTTCCGCCGGTGATAGACCGGCCGCAGCCCGGCGCGCAGCATGTTGTTCAGGGAGGGGTTGCTCTCGCCCTCTCCAGGACGTCCGGCTTCGGCGATCAGCCATCGGCAGCCGGCGGCCGCGGCCTGCTCGGCGCGGGCCGCCATCAGGGCCGACTGCGCTCCCCGGCCGCGGTACTCCGGCAGCGTCGCCCCGGCGTTGAGCGCGCCGGCGTCGCCGTGCAGGTAGAGGTTCGCGCCCGCGACGACGCGGTCGCCGTCCCACACCGCGAACGGCCGGAAGCGCGGGTGCCCGACGGTGGCCGTCATCATCCGCACCAGCCCTTGGTCGAGCATGCCGAACACCGACAGCACCACCGTGGCCCATTCTTCCGCGTCCTGCGGGCCGACCGGCCCGACCCGCAGTTCTGTGCTTCCGGGGACGAAGGCGTCGACCGGTCCGCACACCTTGACGATCTCGCCTCCCGGGCGCAGGCCGTGCCGGGCGCGGATGTCCTCCCAGTCCGGCGGCAGCACGGACGGAGCGATCTGCAGCACCGCGCGGCCGGCGCCCTCGCCGCGGTAGAAGTCCAGCACGCGGCCGATGAGCTCGTCGGTGACCGGCTCCTCGAAGCCGAATCCGAGCGCCTTGCTCCAGTATCCTGACCGATCGCCGCGCATCGACAGCACGACGCCGCCCCCGATGCGGGCCGTCGCGACGTGTAGCGTCGCGCTCGCGTCCGCCGGCGTGCCCACCTCGTACTGGTACATGAACTCCGCCTCGGCGGCTTCCAGCACGGCGGCCGGCGGTGTGTTCGACATGATCTTTCCTTGCTGCTGACATAGGTGCCGACATGGGTGCTGACATTGCAGAAGGACACGAGATCGTGCCCCGATGACGCTGATAATCACAAAACGCATCGATCATGCGCTTTTGTTCAGATCTGTGGAGAAGTACCGCTTGGATGCCGCGGCGGCCCGGCGGATGCATTCGCCCAATCCAGGCCGGTAAGGAAACGAGGGCCCGCTTCGGCCGCGCGCACCCCGGCGGGCACCGTGCGGGATGGCGGGCACCGTGCGGGACGGCGGGGCATCTGACACGCACCGTGCCAGGGGGCGCGAGCGGTGCGGGACCGGGGGCGCAGGAGGCGGAACGCAGAATATGGGGGCTTCGCCCCCATGTCGGGTGCCGGGCGGGGAAGCGATACTCGGGCGCTGTGACCCCTATGAGCCCGTCCGTCGCCGCGCCGCCCCGGACCCGCACCGTGGTTCACGGGCAGACGCCTCCCGCTCTCTCGGCCCCCTCGGCTCCGGAGGCCGTCGCCCGCGTGCCGGGCGGCTCCACCGGGCCGGCCGCGAGCCTGTCCGACGCCGTACAGCCGCTCGTCCGCCGCGCGGCGGACCGGCTGGTGGCCGGCGGATCGCGCATCGAGGGCATCAAGGGCATCGAGGGCATCAAGGGCGGCCGAAGCGCTGATGGCGCCGATGGCGCGGGACTCGTCCTCGCCTCGATCCGCGAACGGTTCGCGGCCGACCTGACGGCCGCGCTGACGCGCATCGCGGCCCGCGTCCTGGTGTACGAGCTGAACGAGCGGCGGGCCGGGGGGCGGCTGGCGGGAGGCACACCGGCCGAGCGGTTCGCTGGCTTCGTGCGCCAGGTGGGCACCGGAGACGGGCTGGCGGCACTGCTGAAGGACTACCCCGTGCTGGCCCGCCTGCTGGACCAGGCCGCCGACCAGGCGGTGGAGACCGGGCTGGAACTGCTGACCCGCTTCACCGGGGACGGCGCGCACCTGCGGGAACTCCTGGGAGGCGATCCGGGCGGCCTGGTGGAGTTCTCCGCGGCGGGCGACGGCCATGTCGGCGGTCGCGCGGTCGCCCTGGTGACGCTGGCCGGCGGAGCGAAGGTCGTCTACCGTCCGCGGCCGGTCGAGGCGCACGTCTGTTTCGGCGAGGTGGCCGGCTGGCTCAACGAACGCGTGCCCGGCCTCGGCCTGCGCACGCCGCGGGTGGCGCGCCGGGACGGCTACGGCTGGACCGAGTTCGTGCCCGCCGAGCCGTGCGCCGACGCCGCCGAGGTCGAGCGGTTCTACGTGCGGGCCGGCGCGCTGCTGGCCCTGCTGTACGCGCTGAACGCCGTGGACGTCCACTACGAGAACCTCATCGCCTGCGGAGGGCAGCCGGTGCTGGTCGACGTCGAGACGCTGTTCCATCCGGCGCTGCCGGTGGAGGCGTCCGCCGACCCGGCGCTGCACGCGCTGCGGGACTCGGTGCAGCGCACCGCCCTGCTGCCGAAGCTGATGGTCGGTGAGCTCGGCGCCCTGGACATCTCCGGGCTGGGCGGCGACAAGGACGAGGTGTACCCCTTCCTGGCCCCCCAGTGGGAGGAGGCCGGGACCGACACCATGCGGCTGGTGCGCGGCGTCGCCCGATTCGCCGGGGCGGCCAACCGTCCCCGTCTGGACGGGGTGGACGCCGACCCGGCCGACCACGTGCCGAGCCTGCTCGCCGGATTCCGGCGGGCCTACGACGCCATCGCGGCCGGGCGCGAGGAACTGCTTCGCGGGCCGCTGTCGCGGTTCGGCCGGGCCCAGGTGCGTGTGCTGCTGCGGCCGACGCGGTTCTACGGCGAACTGATGATCGAGTCGACCCACCCCGACGTGGTCAGGACGGCCGCCGACAGGGACGAGGTGTTCGGCCTGCTGGAGGCCGTGTCCGCCGGCGACCCGGCGCGGACGGCGGCGGTGCCGTCCGAGCGGGCCGACCTGTGGGCGGGGGACATCCCCTACTTCAGCGCGGTCCCGGGCTCGCCGGAGATCCGCGACAGCCGGGGCGAACCGTTGTCGTGGCG
This sequence comes from Sphaerisporangium rhizosphaerae, assembly GCF_042665155.1. Taxonomy (NCBI): domain Bacteria; kingdom Bacillati; phylum Actinomycetota; class Actinomycetes; order Streptosporangiales; family Streptosporangiaceae; genus Sphaerisporangium; species Sphaerisporangium rhizosphaerae. Next base: position 111,152 of record NZ_JBHTCG010000013.1, read on the forward strand.
GCCGGCGGAGTGCGGGCTGGACACCGTGGCCGCCAAGCTCTCCCGGCTCGGCACGGCCGACCGGGAGAACCAGGAATGGCTCATTCAGGCCTCGATGGCGGCCCGGTCGGCCGCCGGACCACGCGAGCCGGCGGACGGGACGACGGGCGGACCGCCGGAGCCGGGGGACGAGGCGTCCACCACACGGCGAGCACCGGAGGACGGCACGACTCACGGGCGAAGAGTGCCCGAGGAGGGCATGGCTCACGGGCGGCGAGCGTCCGAGGAGGGCATGGCTCAGGGGCGGCGAGCGTCCGAGGAGGGCATGGCTCACGGGCGGCCGGGGCCGGGGAGCCGGGGGGCCGGTGGGCGGCACGTGCCGGGGGAGTCGCCGGGGGCGCCGTCCCAGGCGATGGTGCCCCATCCTGAGGCGCTCGTCGCCGCGGCGCGCGGCATCGCGGACCGCCTGTGCGCGACCGCCCACCGCGACGGCGGCACGGTGAACTGGCTCGGCCTGGAGCCCGTCGAAGACGGCCGCTGGATGGTCATGCCGCTGGGCGGCGGGCTGGCCGGCGGTTACCTCGGCGTCGCGCTGTTCCTGGCCGAGGCGAGCCGCGCGACCGGGATCTCCCGCTACATGGACGTCGCCCGGATGGCGGTGCGTCCCATCCCGCGGCTGCTGGAGCAGATCGGTGCGAACCCGGAGCTGCTCCGGGCGGTGGGGTGCGGCGGTTTCGGCGGGCTCGGCGGCATCGCGTTCGGCCTGTCACAGCTCGGCCTCCTGCTCGGAGACTCGGAGGTGACGAGCTGGGTCGCGCCCGCGGTGGAGGCCGCGGGTGCGGCGGTCACCGACGAGGCGCCGCTGGACGTCCACGACGGCCTGGCGGGATGCCTGGCCGCGATGCTCGCCGTCCGGCAGACCACCGGTTCGGAGGTGGCCGGCCGCGTGGCGGCGGCGTGCGCCGAGCGCCTGACCTCGGCGGCGCCCTCGGCGGACCTGCCGCCGGGGTTCGCCTTCGGCGCCGCCGGCGTCGGATGGGCGCTGGCCAGGTACGGGCGCGGCGATGCGGGGGGCAAGATGGGGGCTCGCCTGCTCGCGGACGCCCGGGCACGGGCGCCCGAAGAGAACACCTGGTGCCACGGCGGGGCGGGTGTGCGCCTCGCCCTGGCGGACACCGCCGACACCCCGGACATCCCGGCGGATGCCGCGGAGGCCGCGCCCACCACGCTCACCATGGTCACCGCGGACGCCGCTCTCGCGGGCGGCTCCCCATCCCCCATGAACGCGGGGGTCTCGCCGGGCGGGCACACAGGCGCCGGCGTCCCGGCGGGCAGCCCCTCAAGGTCGGCCGGGATGACGCTGGGCGGCCATGGTCTGTGCCATGGCGAGACGGGGCGGTTGGAGACGTTGAGTGCGCCGGCGCGGCGGGGAGACGCTTCGGCGCGGCGTGAGCTGCGCCGGGACGCCGGCAGGTTGCTGGCCTCGCTGGACACTCATGGAGCGCGGTGCGGCACTCCCCGCCACGCTCCGACCCCGGGCCTGCTCGACGGCCTGGCCGGCATCGGCCATGGACTGCTCAGGCTGGCCCTTCCGGAGACAACGACGTCGGTGCTGCTGCTGCGGCCCGCTGATGAAGGAGAGATCCGTGGAAAGTGACAACCGTGAGACCGCCGGGGGGCCGGCCGCGACCTGGCAGGAGCGGGTGGGCCGTCCGGCCGGCTCGATCATGATCAGGCTGGCCGGGGTCTCCCCGGTGACCCGTGCTCTGGTGCTGGCCGGGCTGACGGCGGGGACGACGCTCGTGCTGGGCTCGCCCGACACCGCGGCGGGCGTCGTGCTGGCCGCCGGCGGGGACGACACCGTCCTCCCGGTCACCGTCAGCACCTGCTAAAAGCCCATATTTCGTGACATGGCGGCAGATAATCTGTCGTCATGTCATTCACCTCCCCCATTCTGGTCGGGCGTGAGCGCGAAATCGAAGAACTCGACCGGCGCCTGTCCGCCGCCCGTCAAGGGCGCGGCGGCGCGGTCTTTCTGCTCGGCGACCCCGGGATAGGCAAGTCCCGCCTATCCGCCGACTGCGCGTATCGCGCATTCGACACCGGAATGACAGTGTTACGGGGACGCGGCGGCAACGTCAGCGCGGACATCCCGTTCAAACCGTTATGCGAGGCGCTGCTCTCCTACAGCAGGACCAACCCCCCGCCCGACGACCCCGCGCTGGCGCCTTACCTGCCGGCGCTGACCCGGCTGGTCCCGGAGTGGCGGCGGGCGGGGATCGCCGGCCACCTGGAGTCGGTGGTGGTCCTGGCCGAGGCCATCCTGCGCCTGCTGGCGGTGATCGGGCGGGACGGCGGCTGCCTGCTCATCCTGGAGGACCTGCACGAGGCGGACGCCGACACGCTCGCCGTCGTGGAGTACCTGGCCGACAACCTCGCCGAGACGCCCGCCCTCCTGCTGGCCAACCTGCGCAGCCACGCGGGACCCGCCCGCGCCGTCGCGGAGTCGTGCCACCTGCGGCGCACCGCGGGCCTCATCGACCTGGCGCCGCTGCCGCCCGACCAGCTCGCACGCCTGACGGCCGCCTGCCTGGACGTCTCGCCGGAGGACCTGCCCCGCCAGTTGGTCGGCCGTTTGGAACGTGACACCGCGGGCGTCCCGTTCATCGTCGAGGAACTGCTCGCCGCCATGGCCGGCGTCGGCGCCCTGGAGCGCGACGGCCGGCGCTGGCGGCTGAACGGCGACCCCGCGATCGACGTGCCGACCACGCTGGTCCGTAGCATCACGCTGCGCGCCGCGCACCTGGGCCCCTCGGCCCGGGATCTGCTGCACACGGCGGCGATCTTCGGCTCCCGCTTCCCGGTCCCGGTGATCCAGGAGGCCGCCGGCCTGGACGACCGCGAGGTCATGGCCTTCCTGCGGTCGGCGACCGACGCGCGGCTCATCACACCGGACGACTCCGCCAGCGACTGGTACGCCTTCCGCCACGCGCTGATGGCCGAGGCCCTGCTGTCCGCGCTGATCCCGGCCGAGCGCAAGCTGATCGCGCGCGGCGCGGCCGACGCGCTGGAGCGCCTGCACCCCGGGCTGCCCGGGGAGTGGTGCCAGATGGCGGCCACCCTGCGCCTGAGCGCGGGGGACGCGCTCGGCGCGGCCGGTATGCTGGCCGACGCCGGTCGCCGCCTGCTGGGCGACGGCGCCGCCGACCTCGCCGTCACGCTGCTGGACCGCGCCTACGGCATGCTCGGCTCCGCCCCCGCCGACCTGCGGGCGAGCGCCATCCAGGGGTTGCTGCACGCGCTGACCGAGAGCGGGGAGGCCGACCGCGCCTACGCGCTCGCCAAGGACCTGCCGATCACCGGCGACCTGGCGATGACCATCCCGCACGAGATCGACCTGCGCACCAAGCTGGCGTGGGTGGCCGCCGAGATCGGCCAGACCGCCGACGGCCTCGCGCACGTCGCCGCGGTCCGAAGGCTCCTCGACATCGGCCCCGACGAGGCCAGGGCCGCCGCCATCGACGTGATCGAGGCCCAGCTCATCGTCCCCGACCACGGCGTGCTGCAGCAGAGCCCCCAGCGGATGGCCGCCGCGGAGACCCTCGTGCGGCGGGCGGCCGAGGTCGCTGAGCGCGTCCCGCTCCCCGAGGTGGCCTGCCAGGCGTGGGAGCGGATGGCGCTGTTCTCCCGCGTCCGCGGGTTCGACGAGCCCGACCGGTGCCTGACCCGGGTGCTGACCATCGCCGACGCCCACGGGCTGAGGCTGTGGAAGCTGCGGGCGATGGTGCGCCTGGCCGCCAACCACGCCCTGCGCACCGGCGAACGGGACCGGCTGGAGGAGGTCGGCAGGGCGGCGGAGCGGGCCGGCGCGATCAGCCTGGTCCACACCGCCCAGGCATCCCTGGTGATGATGGCGGTCCTGCGCGGCGAGTACGGCGAGGCCCACGAGCTGGCCGTGCCGTGCGTCGAGACGACCATCCGCCTCGGCCACACCGCCTACACCCAGTACCTTCTGCTCGCCCAGGCCACGCTCGCCGCCCACCAGGCCAAGCGCGCGGACATGGAGCTGGCGCTGGAGCGGTTCCGCCGGTGGGGAGGGGAGAACAGCCTGCACATGCCGGTCGTCCACGGCCTGTGCCAGGCCACGTGCGCCCTGCTGGAGGAGGACCGCGACCTGTGCGCCGAGATGCTGGCCAAGGCGCGGGACTGGGAGGAGCGTAACCCCACCGTCTACTACCTGACCGGCAGGTACGGCATCGGCGTGCTCATGGAGGTGCTGGCCGGGCGGGCGGGCCGCGCCGAATGGCGGGCCGCGGACGCCACCTCGGCCGCCGAGCTGGCCTGGAACCGGCACTTCCTCCACCTGGCCGACGCGGTGCTGCTGGGCCGCGACGGCGACGCGGAGGGCGCGCTCGCCGCGTTCGCGGCGGCCGCGGAGAACGGCCGGCCGTTCCCGCTCGCCCGGCACCTCGGGCTGCGGCTGGTCGCCGAGGCCGCCTTGGCCGACGGCTGGGGAGAGCCGCTGGTCTGGCTGCGCACCGCCGAGGAGTACTTCCACCAGGCCGGCATCCCCGCCGTCACCGGGGCCTGCCGGGCCATGTTGCGCCAGGCGGGGGCCGCGGTGTCGCAGCGTCGCACCGGACGCGAGCAGGTGCCGAGCCGGCTGCGCGGCCAGGGCGTCAGCGTGCGGGAGTACCAGGTGCTGACCCTGCTCGCCGAACGGCGCGGCAACGTCGACATCGGCAAGCGGCTGTTCATCTCACCCCGGACGGTGGAGAAGCACGTCGCGAGCCTGCTGCACAAGACGGGCCTGCCCGACCGCGCCGCCCTGTACGAGCACGCCGCCGAGCTGATGCGCCGAGCCGACGCGGCCGACGCCCCCATGACGCCCCCGTGAGCCCCCACCGCGCCCCCACGGGGCCCCGGGAATTTGGGGGCGCCGCCCGCATGTGACGCGCGCCGCGGATCGGCACAGTGCTTGTCATGAGCGGACACGGAAAGACGTCGCGGGCGGCGCCCGCCGGGCTCGGCCCGGCGTGGTGGGCGGACGGCCTGACGCTGGCGGAGCGGCTGGACCAGGCCGGCGGGCACCTCCCCGCCGGCCGGCCACCGGAGACGACGGGGGAGACCGCGCGCTGGCGGCTGCGGGAGTGGCGCGACGCCCACGGGCCGCTGGACGACGGACGGTTCGAGCGGCGGCTGGCCGCGGCCGGGCTGAGCGTCGAGGAACTGGCCGCGCTGCTCGACGAGGAACCCGCCGCGCTGGCCGGCCGCGCCGGCCGTCCCGCGTGGGCCGGGCACGCCGCCGAGGCGGTCGCCGCCGCGGGCACGGCGCCGGCCGGGGAGGGGTTCACGGCGGTCGTGGCGCCGTTCGCCGAGGGCGCGCTGCGGCACTTGGCCGGCGCGCTGGCCGAATGCGGACCGGCCGTCGAAGCCGAGGCGCTGCTGGCGGGCTGGGGCGGGGAGCTGCGGCAGCGGCTGGCCGCGCTGGCGGCGCGGACGCTGGTCCTGGAGCTCAACGTCATGCGCGTCGCCCGGCGGCTGTCGGGTGAGACGCCCGAGGAGCGGTTCGCCGGGTTCGTCCGGCACTTCCGGCGGCCCGAGGCGCTGGCGGCGCTGTGCGAGGAGTACCCGGTGCTGGCCAGGCTGCTGGCCGAGACCGCCGACCGGTTCGCCGCCACCCGCGGCGAGATGCTCGCACGCTTCGCGGCCGACCGCGACGAGATCGTCCGCACGCTGCTGGGCGGGGCCGACCCCGGCCCGCTGACCACGGCCGCCGCCGGCGGTGACACCCACCAGGGCGGCCGGTCGGTGAGCGTCCTGGGCTTCGACGGCGGCGCGCGGGTGGTGTACAAGCCGCGCCCGCAGGCCGTCCACCGCCACTTCAACGACGCGCTGGGCCGGCTCAACGAACGCGTCCCCGGCCTCGGCCTCACCCGCCTGGCGGTGCTGGACCGCGGCGCGTACGGCTGGGTGGAGTTCGCACCGCACCTGCCGTGCCGCGACCAGGAGGAGGTCGGCCGCTACTACCACCGGCTCGGCGCGCTGCTCGCGCTGCTGCACGCGCTGGACGGCGCCGACTTCCACTGCGAGAACCTGATCGCCTGCGGGGACCAGCCCGTGCTGGTCGACCTGGAGGCGCTGCTGCACCCCGTGGTGCCGGGCGCGGGATTCGACGGCCTGATGGCGGACCCGGCGGCGCGGGCACTGGAGGCCTCGGTGAGCCGCAGCGGCCTGCTCCCGGACCTGATGCTCGGCGAGAACGGCGTGATCGACCTGTCCGGGATGGGCGGCGACAAGGACGCCACCATGCCCGTCAAGAGCCCCGCGTGGACGGGCCAGGGCACCGACGAGATGCGGCTGGTCCGCGACCACGCGACCTTCCCGGGAGTGAGCAACCGCCCGCGCGTCGGCGACGACGAGGCCGACCCCGCCGACCACGTCGAGGACATCCTGGACGGGTTCGGGCGGGCCTACGAGGCCATCGTCGCGGACGCCGCCGGCCTGACCGGGCTGTTGGCCGTCTTCGCCGACGACGAGGTGCGGGTCGTCCCGCGCGCCACCCGGACCTACGGCAAGCTGATGATGGAGTCCACCCACCCGGACGTGCTGCGTCACGGCCTCGACCGTGACCGCGTCCTGGACCACCTCTGGGCGCTGTCCGGCGGCGACCCGCTCCGCGAGCGGATGACCGAGTACGAGACCGCGGACCTCTGGGCCGGCGACATCCCGATCTTCACGACCCGGCCCGGCGGCCGCGACCTGTGGACCTCCGGCGGCGTCCGGCTCCGCGGCGTGCTGCCCGAGTCCGGCCTGAGCCGCGCCGTCCACAAGATCCAGGGCATGGGCGAGGCCGACCGGCGCCGTCAGGAATGGGTGATCCGCGCGTCGATGGCCTCCCGCGACCGCACCGGCCTGGCCGGCGTCGTCACCGGCGTCGTCACCGGCGTCGTCACCGGCGCCGCGTCCGCGGCACCCGCCGGCGGTGGTCCAGCGGACCGGGACCGGCTGGTCGCCGCCGCCCAGGACATCGCCGACCTGATCGACCGGCACGCCTGCGCCGACGACGGCCGGGTCAACTGGCTCGGGCTGGACCTGGTGGAGGACAAGTACTGGATGCCCCGGCCGCTGTCCTTCGAGCTGTACGGGGGCTACACGGGGGTGGCGCTGTTCCTGGCGCAGTGCGCCGCCGTCACCGGCCGGGAGCGGTACGCCGGCCTGGCCCGCCGCGCGGTCGTCCCCCTCGCCCGGCTCGCGCAGGACCCGCCGGAACAGGGCGTCATGGGCGCGTTCACCGGGCTGGGCGGCGTGGCGTACGCGTTGCTGCACCTGGCCGGCCTGCTCGGCGAGCCCGGCCTGGCGGGACCGGTGGAGGACCTGGTGGAGGCGTGCGCCAAGGCGGCCGGCCACGACGAGGTCCTGGACGTCATCGGCGGTGCCGCCGGCACCCTGGCGACGATGCTCGCGATCCACCGGGCCACCGGATCGGACGCGGCCTGGCGGACGGCGGAGGCGTGCGCCGAGCGCCTGCTCACCACCGCGATCCCCATCGGAGCGGGCATGGCCTGGCGGACGCCCATGTGCGGCGACCTGCCGCTGACCGGCTTCTCGCACGGCGCGGCCGGCATCGGCTGGGCGCTGTGCCGCTACGCCGAGGCGGGCGGCGACCCGCGCGCCCGCGAGATGGCCCTGGCCGCCTTCGCCTACGAGAGCGAGCACTACCGGCCGGACCTGCGGGGCTGGCCCGACTTCCGCACGGGGCAGGGCCCCGGCGACACCCTCCACGCCTGGTGCCACGGCGCCCCCGGCATCGGCCTGTCCCGGACGTCCGCCCTGACCCCGGCCGCCCGGGCGTTCTCCGACCTGACCTCCACCGACCTGACCTCCACCGACCTGACGACCGCCGGCCGGGTGTCCGCGGACCTCCCGTCCGCCGGCCGGGTGTCCGCCGATCCGACGTACGTCGATCAGGTGCGGGCCGACCTCGGCCTCGCGCTGGCCGCCGAGGCGGCGCACGGGCCCATGGCCAACCACAGCCTCTGCCACGGCGAGCTGGGCAACCTCGAACTGCTGATCCGGACCCGCGACCGGCCGGAGGTGGCCGGCCTGCTGACGGCCCGCACGGCTCGCGTGCTCGACGACCTCGAGCGCCACGGCCCGCGCTGCGGCGCGCCCGGTCCGCACACGCCCGGCCTGATGAACGGGCTGGCCGGCATCGGGCACGGGCTGCTCCGGCTCGCCCTGCCCGACCAGATCCCCTCCGTGCTCCTGTTCGAGGCCCCCGCCGGAAAGGACCAGCGATGACCAGGTCGCCGTACGAGGCGCCCCGCCGGGAGCGGGCGCCGATGGCCGTGGCGCCCTTCGGGGTGACGCGCCGAAAGGGACCGGTCATGACCAGGCCGCTGTACGAGGTCCCTCCCTGGGAGCGGTCGCCGATGGCCGGGGCGCCGTGCGGATCGCCGGTCGGGAGGGATCGCTGATGGCCAGGGTTCCGCTGCGGCACCAGCTCACCTCGACCGAATGCGCCGCGGCCTGCCTCGCCATGATCGCCAGCTTCCACGGCCGCGACACCAGGGTCGCCGAATGCCGTGAACTGCTCGGCATCGGCCGCGACGGGGTGTCGGCCGCCCACCTGATCGCCGCCGCCCCCCGCATGGGCCTGCACGCGCGGACCGAGCGGGTGGCGCACCTGGACGGCACCGACGAGCCGGTCATCGCCTACCTCGCCGACCACCACTTCGTCGTCGTCGAACGGGTCACCGCGCGGCGCGTCCGCGTCGCCGACCCCGGAGCCGGCCGCCTCTGGCAGAGCAGGGAGGACTTCGACCGGCGCTACGGCGGCGTGCTGGTCCGCGTGACGCCGGGACCGGACTTCACGCGGCGGCGCACGCCCATGCGCGAGTGGCTCATGCTGCGCTACCTGCGCGACTTCGTGGCGCTGCCCGGCAGCCGCGGCCTGCTCGGCGTCGTGCTGGCCTGCGCGGTCGTGCTCAAGACGCTCGCGCTGGTGCTGCCGATCGCCACCCAGCAGGTCGTCGACACCTTCGTCCCCGACCGGCGGGCCGACATCCTGCCCGTGTTCGCCATCGTGGTGGCCGGCACCACGGTCCTGGCCGGCGCCATGACCCTGCTGCGCGAGCTGGTGGTGCTCGGCCTGCGCGTCCGGGCCGAGGCGACGCTCGGGCGGCGGCTGATCCGCCACATGCTGCGGCTGCCGCTGTCGTTCTTCATCCAGCGCCGCAGGGGCGACCTGCTCGCCCGGCTCGGCAGCGTCTCCACCACGCGCGAGACCGTCACCCAGCGGCTGCTGACGATGGTGCTGGACGCCGCGCTGCTCACCGGCTACCTGATCGGCCTGGCCGTGCTCGCCCCCGGATACGTGCCGGTCGTCGTCGTGCTGGGCGGCGTCCACGTGCTGCTGGTGGTGCGGCTCTCCCCGCGGACGGCGGCGGTCTACCAGCGCGAGCTGTCGGCCAAGGCCGAGGAGCAGAGCTATCTCACCGAGACGCTGGAGGCCGTGATCCCGGTCAAGGCCAACGGGGTGGAGGAGCGGGCCGAGCAGCACTGGGCCGGCCTGTTCGACCGGTACCGCGCGGCCCTGGCCGTGCGCGGCCGGATCACCGCCGGCCTGGAGGCCCTGCACCAGGCCCTCACCACCGCGGCCCCCCTGCTCCTGCTACTGACCGGGCTGGCGCTGGTCCTGAACGGGTCCATGACCATCGGCACGGCGCTCGCCGCCAGTACGGTGGCGCTCGCGGTGCTGGCCCCGATCCAGGGGCTGGCCGGCGCCGGCCAGAGCTATCCGATGCTGCGCAGCCAGATCGAGCGGGTGTACGACATCGTCGACGCCGACGAGGAGCCCAGCGGTCAGGTGCGCCTTGCGCCGGACGCCCCGAGCGGCGTCGAGGTCGAGGGGCTGGTCTTCCACTACCAGTCCGACGGCCCGCCGGTCCTGTCCGGCCTCGCCTTCGCCGTCCAGCCCGGCGACAAGCTCGGCATCGTCGGCCGCACGGGGTCGGGCAAGAGCACCATCGCTTTGCTGGTCCTCGGCCTGCTGCGCCCCACCGCGGGCACGGTGCGCCACGGCGGGCACGACCTGTCCGACCTGGACGTCCACGACCTGCGATCACGCTGCGGCGCCGTCCTGCAGGACCTCAACCTCTTCAACGGCTCGATCAGGGAGAACCTCACTCTGGGCCGGGAGGACGCCACCGAGGCGGAGGTGGTGCGCGCCGCCCGCATCGCCGGACTGCACGACGACGTGGTCGCCATGCCCATGGGATACGGCACGCTCGTCGGCGAGGCCGGAGCCGCGCTGTCGGCCGGGCAGCGGCAGCGGGTCGCCCTGGCCCGCGCCCTGGTCCACAAGCCTCGTCTGCTCATCCTCGACGAGGCCACCAGCCACCTCGACCCCGAGACCGAACGCCGCGTCGACGCGGCGCTGTCCGGGCTCGAGGTCACGCGGATCGTCATCTCGCACCGCCTGAGCGCGATCCGCGACGCCCACCAGATCCTCGTGCTCGACCGCGGCCGCGTCGTCGAGCGCGGCCGGCACGAGGAACTCATCGCACGAGAGGGGACCTACCGGGAGCTGTTCGCACTGGACGCCGAGCCCCGTCCGCGGGTCGAGGCCCTGAACGCGTGAAGCGCGCCGGATGGCCCCGGCGCGCCCGTACACACACCAACGAACTGGAGAGTACGTCATGTCCGACAACGAGCTGATCCGTCAGTGGAAGAACCCGCAGGCCCGCATCGCCGGCCTCGACCACCCGGCCGGGGAGATCGCCCTCACCGAGGAGCAGGTGGTCGGCGGCCGGCCGCCGGTGACCGAGTGGATCGCCTCCCTGGGCTGCTGCCCCACCGGTCTGTGGTGCGGCGGGATCTGAGCCGCCCCCGGGCCCGCGGCACCGCGGGCCCGTCCCGCCGGCACCGTCCGGCGCGGTCCCCCCTCCACCGAAATCTGAACGAAGGAGTCACACCATGTCCGACAACGAGCTGATCCGTCAGTGGAAGAACCCGCAGGCCCGCGTCGCCGGCCTCGTCCACCCCGCTGGGGAGATCGCCCTGGACGACACCCGCGTGGTCGGCGGCCGGCCGCCCAGGACCGAGTACGCCTTCTCCCTCGGCTGCTGCCCCACCGACGCGTTCTGCGCCGGCGGCTTCTGATCGCCACGACGTAGCCGAAGGAGTCATGAGATGTCCGACAACGAGCTGATCCGTCAGTGGAAGAACCCGCAGGCCCGTACCGGTGACCTGGTCCACCCCGCGGGTGAGATCAGCCTGGACGAGCTGGTCGGTGGCATGCCGCCCGCGACGGAGGCGATCGCCTCCTGGGGCTGCTGCCCCACCGGCGTCTACTGCGGCTGACCCGAGTACCGAAGGAGTCGCGCGATGTCGTCCGACGACGAACTGATCCGTCAGTGGAAGGACCCCCGGGTCCGCACCAGGGGGGTCGCGCACCCGGCCGGTGAGATCGACGTCGACGAGGGCCTCGCGCACGTCGTCGGCGGCATGCCGCAGGAGACCTGGCCGCCGGTGATCTCCCACAAATGCTGCACCGTGGACCTCTGCTAGCAGGCCCACACCCCGTTCATCCCCACCGATTCATCGACAAGGAGTTCCCTCATGTCCGACAACGAGCTGATCCGTCAGTGGAAGAACCCGCAGGCCCGCGTCGCCGGCCTCGACCACCCGGCCGGCGAGATCGCCCTGCAGGAGGAGGTGGTCGGCGGGATGCCTCCGCAGACCGAGTTCTTCATCAGCATCGGCTGCTGCGCCACCCGCACTCTCTCCTGCCCCGTGTAGGCGTCACCGCATCTCGGCCTCGTCATTGAAGGAGTTATGAAATGTCCGACAACGAGCTGATCCGTCAGTGGAAGAACCCGCAGGCCCGCGTCGCCGGCCTCGACCACCCGGCCGGCGAGATCACGCTGGACGAGCGGATCGTCGGCGGCCGGGAACCCGCCACCGAGGGCGCGTTCACCTGGGGCTGCTGCAAGCCGACCTGGGGCTTCTGCATCTGACCCGACCCTGTGCCGATCCCGCCCGGTCCGCTCACCGGGCGGGATCCGGCATGTGCCCTGGCGAACCGGGAGAAGCCGGCCCGGCTGGCCCTGCGCGGCGAGCCCGCTCGCGGGATGTGCATTCTTGACCCATGAGCACTGGGTTGCGGTACGGGTGGACGACCGGCGCGTGCGCGACGGCGGCGGTCACCGCCGCCTACACCGCACTGCTCACCGGGACGTTCCCCGACCCGGTGGAGATCGTCCTGCCCCGAGGGCAGCGCCCGTCGTTCGCGCTGGCCACCGAGGAACTCATCCCCGCTCACGTGACACCCCCGCAGAACGGACATCCCCCGCAGCACGGCGAGGCGGCCAGACGGGACGGGCCCGCCGCCCCTGGGGAGACGGCGGGGCGACGTGGGACCGCCGGCCTTGAGGAGACGGCGGGGCGACGTGGGCCCGTCGCCCCTGGGGAGGCGGCGGGGCGACGTGGGACCGCCGGCCTTGAGGAGACGGCGGGGCGACGTGGGACCGCCGCCCCTGGGGAGGCGACGGGGCGACAGGGGACGGCGGAGCCTCGACGGACCGCGGGGGGTCAGGATGCCCCGCCGTATCGGGAGGCCAGGGCCGGGGTGGTCAAGGACGCGGGGGACGACCCGGACGTCACGCACGGCGCGCTGATCCGCGCCGCCGTGCGGCGAGGCGCCCCCGGAACCGGGGTCACCTTCCGCGCGGGGCCGGGCGTCGGCACCGTGACCAAGCCGGGCCTTCCGCTGGAGGTGGGCGAGCCCGCCATCAATCCGGTGCCCCGGGAGATGATGCGCGCCCACGTGGCCCGCGTCGCCGCCGCGCACGGAGCCGCCGGCGACGTGGTCGTCGAGATCTCCGTGGACGGCGGCGAGGAGCTTGCGCGCCGCACCTGGAACCCCCGGCTCGGCATCCTCGGCGGCCTGTCCATCCTCGGCACCACGGGCGTCGTGGTGCCCTACTCGTGCTCGGCGTGGATCGACAGCATCCGGCGCGGCGTGGACGTCGCCCGCGCCGCCGGGCACCGCCACGTGGCGGCGTGCACCGGCAGCACCTCCGAGCGGGTCGCCGCCGAGCTGTACGGGCTGCCGGAGGACGCGCTGCTCGACATGGGCGACTTCGCGGGCGCCGTCCTGAAGTACCTGCGCCGCCACCCCGTTCCCCGGCTCACCGTGGCCGGGGGCGTCGGCAAGCTGTCCAAGCTCGCCGACGGGCATCTCGACCTGCACTCGGGCCGCTCGCAGGTCAGCACCGAGGCGCTGGCGGCGATGGTGCTCGGCGCGGGCGGCGACGAGGCGCTGGCGGCCCGGGTGCGGGACGCCAACACCGCCCTCCAGGCCCTCACCCTCTGCCGGGAGGCGGGGGTGCCCCTCGGCGACCTGATCGCCGCCCGCGCCCGCGCCACCGCCCTGGACGTCCTGCGCGGCGCCCCGGTGGAGGTCGACGTCATCGTCATCGACAGAGCCGGCACCATCGTCGGCCGCACCTAGGCGTCACCTCTGTCACGTGCTATCGATGGTCGCCGGTGCGTGCTCCGGCGACCGCGGTGGCCGTGGCCGGGAGGGCGGTGTGGTGTTCGGAGGTGCCTGGGGACTCGACGTGGTAGCCGTCGGGGGTGGCGGTCACCAGGACGGCCGGGCCGGCGGGGCGTCCGCAGTGGCGCTCGCATCCCGCCCAGTGCACGGGGAGCGGCCGGTGTCCGGTCAGGGCCGGTCCGGTGGCGGGGTGCGAGTGCGAGGTGGCCCGGGTCGCGTCGGACCGGACGTCGGCGAGCGATTTGGCGCAGCCCGGCAGGCCCGTGCAGGCCGTGACTCCGGCCCATGGGGATGCCGCGTCGGTCACCAGCCCGGCGGTGGCCAGGCGGGATGTCCACGCCGCGGCCTCGGCAGGCGCGATGCCGGGGATCACGAGGGTGCGCCACGGGGTCAGCCGGACCTCCGCGCTTCCCGCGTCGGCCGCCTCGGCCACCGCGTGCGCCTGGGCGGCGGTGAGCCGGCCCAGCGCGGCCAGGACGACCAGCGCCACCCGCCCGTCCGCCATGGCGACGATCCCGGGAGATTTCCCGGTGTCCGTACGCCCGGCCGTATCCGTCGTCGCGGCGTCCGGGCCGGTGCGGATGGTGGGGAAGACCTGGGGAGTGCCGGTGGTGAGGCGGGCGGTGATCGCGGCGGGGCCGTCGGTGAGTTCGGCGACGCGCCATGCGCCGGTGCCCTGGGCGGTCCGCTCGGCCAGGAACGCCTCGGCGGCGGCGATCATCACGGGCACCGCGTCGGCGAGGCGGAACCGCAGCCCGGTGTCCTGCCCGGCGAGCAGCAGCACGCATCCGGCCATGCCCGCCCCCTGCCCCGGGTCCCAAGCCTCTATGGACCCGCCCGGACCGGGTTCGTTCCCGGCCCCTGTGTAGCCGGTGACGGGGGAGGGCCGGGTGGGGAGGAGGGTGAGGTCGGCGTGGAGGGGGAGCAGGTCGCGGCGGCCGTCGTCGAGGGCGAACAGGAAACGGCCCGGCAGCTCCGCGAGGGCGGGCCGGGCGAGCACGGCGCCGTCCAGCGCGCGGACGAGGGGGATGACATCGGCGAGGCCCCGCCCGTCGAGGCCGGACAGCGGGCCGGCGAGGATGTTGCGCACCCGCTCGTGGGTGGCCGAGGGCAGCAGCCCGGCGGCGGCCATCCGGTCCGCGAACGCCTGGCCGTCCGCCTCGCCGAGCCCGCGCACCTGCACGTTCGCGCGCGAGGTCAGCTCGATCACGCCCGATCCCCACGTGGTGGCGGCGTCCGCGATGACGCGCAGCCGGTCGGGGGTGAGCAGGCCGCCCGGCGTCCGGAGGCGGGCGACCGCGCCGTCCGCCGCCGTGTGCGTCTGCAGGGCCCCGGGGCAGGCGTCCGGCCGCGACCGGGCCGGGGAACCGGCGCCGTCGGCCGGGCGCGACGGGGAACCGGCCCCGTCGGCCGGGCGCGACGGGGGACCGGCGGTGTCGATCGACCGGGCCGGGGAACCGGCGCCGCCGGGAGGAGCCTGGCCGGGCGGGCGGGTTGTTTCGTTCGCGCTCGCGGGGGTGGAGAAGTCGGCGGCGGCCACGGTGAGGATGGTAACCCCGGCTGATCGCAATAACGACATCTCGCAATAAGTCGGACGACATGATCTGATGGAGGGCGACGGTACTGGAGGAAGCCGGTGTGAGTCCGGCGCGGTCCCGCCACTGTCACCGGGGAGTCAACCCCACCAAGGCCACGGTCCGGCAACGGGCGGGAAGGCCGGGGTGATGCGTCGATCCGGAAGCCAGGAGACTCCAGGCCGCCGTGTGGACCCACGACCCGGGGCGCGGACCCCGAGTGAGGATGTGCCGTGCGCCATCTCCCCTTGCTCCTGCTGTCGACCTCCGACACCGACCTGCTCAGCGCCCGCGCGTGCGGCCTGCCGTACCGGCTCGGCAACCCCGCCCGGCTCACCGCCGCCGGCCTCCCCGAGCTGCTGGACGGCGTGGAACTGGTCGTCGTCCGCCTGCTCGGCGGGCGGCGGGTCTGGCAGGAGGGCCTGGACGCCCTGCTCGCCGGCCCCCGCCCGGTGGTGGTGCTCGGCGGCGAGCAGGCCCCCGACGCCGAGCTGATGGAGCTGTCCACCGTCCCCGGAGGAGTGTGCGCCGAGGCGCACGCCTACCTCGCGCACGGCGGCCCGGCGAACCTGGCAGAGCTGCACCGCTTCCTGTCCGACACCGTGCTGCTCACCGGCCACGGCTTCGCCCCGCCCGAGGCCACCCCCGCCTGGGGCGTCCTGGAACGCCCGGAGTCCGAACCTCCGGTGGGGCAGGACGCCGGCACGGGCGGGGAGGTGACGGCCGATCTCCCCGTCGAGGGGAGGCGGGAGGCGGCCGGTATCCCGGCCACGAACGAGGACCAGAGCGCCCCGGTCACGATCGCGGACGGACCGACCGGTGCCCGGCCGGTGGTGGGGGTGTTGTACTACCGCGCCCACCACGTCGCGGGGAACACCGGGTTCGTGCACGTGCTGTGCGACGCCATCGAGGACGCCGGAGGCCGCCCGCTGCCCGTCTACTGCGCCTCGCTGCGCACGGCGGAGCCGGAACTGCTCCAGGTGCTCGGCGAGGTGGACGCGCTGGTCGTCACCGTGCTCGCCGCCGGAGGGACGCGCCCGGCGACCGCCTCGGCCGGCGGGGACGACGAGGCGTGGGACGTGGGCGCGCTGGCCGGGCTCGACGTGCCGATCCTGCAGGGCCTGTGCCTGACGAGCGACCGGCGGGCGTGGGAGGAGAGCGACGAGGGCCTTTCCCCGCTGGACGCGGCCTCCCAGGTGGCCATCCCCGAGTTCGACGGCCGGATCATCACCGTCCCGTTCTCCTTCAAGGAGGTCGACCAGGACGGGCTGACGGTCTACGTGGCCGACCCCGAGCGCGCCGCCCGCGTCGCCGGGATCGCCGTGCGGCACGCCGTCCTGCGGCACGTGCCCCGCGAGGAGCGGCGGATCGTCGTGATGCTGTCGGCCTACCCGACCAAGCACGCCCGGGTCGGCAACGCGGTCGGCCTGGACACCCCGGCCAGCGTCGTGCGCCTCCTGGCCGCTCTGCGCGCGGACGGGTACGACATCGGCCCCGACGGCGAGGACGGACTTCCCGGCGTGGCCGACCTGGACGGCGACGCGCTGATCCACGCGCTGATCGCCGCCGGCGGCCAGGACCAGGACTGGCTCACCGAGGAGCAGCTCGCCGGCAACCCGGTGCGGATCTCCGCCGCCCGCTACCGCGCCTGGTACGCGACGCTCCCCGGGGACCTGCGCGCCCGCGTCGAGCGGCACTGGGGCCCGGCGCCCGGCGAGCTGTTCGTCGACCGCTCCCGCGACCCCGGCGGGGAGATCGTGCTGGCGGCGCTTCGCGCGGGCAACGTCGTGGTGATGGTCCAGCCGCCGCGCGGGTTCGGCGAGAACCCGATCGCGATCTACCACGACCCGGACCTGCCGCCGAGCCACCACTACCTGGCCGCCTACCGCTGGCTGCGGGACGAGGAGGGCTTCGGCGCGCACGCCGTCGTGCACGTCGGCAAGCACGGCAACCTGGAGTGGCTGCCCGGCAAGTCGGCCGGAATGTCGGCCTCCTGCGGCCCGGACGCCGCGCTCGGCGACCTGCCGCTGATCTACCCGTTCCTGGTGAACGACCCCGGGGAGGGCACCCAGGCCAAGCGCCGCGCCCACGCCACCCTGGTGGACCACCTGGTGCCGCCGATGGCGCGGGCCGACACCTACGGCGACATGGCCCGGCTGGAGCAGCTGCTGGACGAACACGCCTCGATCGCGGCCATGGACCCGGCCAAGCTGCCCGCGGTCCGCGCGCAGATCTGGACGCTCATCCAGGCCGCCCGGCTGGACCACGACCTCGGCGTCGCCGACCGGCCGCACGACGCCGAGTTCGACGACTTCCTGCTGCACGTGGACGGCTGGCTGTGCGAGGTCAAGGACGTGCAGATCCGCGACGGCCTGCACGTGCTGGGCCAGGCACCCAGGGGACGGGCCCGGGTGGACCTGGTGCTGGCGATGCTGCGCGCCCGGCAGATGTGGGCGGGCGACCAGGCGCTGCCGGGCCTGCGCGAGGCGCTTGGCCTGGCCGAGGACGGCACCGCCGGGCGCACGGACACCGACGAGGCCGAGGAGATCGCCGCCGCGCTCGTCGAGGGCATGGAGGCCCGCGACTGGGACCCGGCCGCCGTCCCGGAGGTCTGCGCCGCCGTCTTCGCCGCCCGCCCGGCGCCCGCGACGACCGCCGGCACGGCGGACGGGGCGGCCGACGTCCCCCAGGACTCCCGAGCCGAACCGCCGGCGCTGCCGGAGGACGCCGGAGGAGCGGAGGCCGGGCAGGTGGCGGTGCCGCCGATGGTGGCGTCGATCCTGGGGTTCGCGGCCACGGAGATCGTGCCGCGGCTGGACAGGACGGGGGACGAGATCGGCGCCGTCCTGCACGCCCTGGACGGCGGGTACGTCCCGGCCGGGCCGAGCGGCTCACCGCTGCGCGGGCTGGTCAACGTGCTGCCGACCGGCCGGAACTTCTACTCGGTGGACCCCAAGGCGGTGCCGAGCCGCCTGGCCTGGGAGACCGGCCAGGCGATGGCCGCCTCGCTGCTGGCCCGCTACCGGGCCGACACCGGCGACTGGCCCCGCTCGGTGGGCCTGTCGATCTGGGGCACCAGCGCCATGCGGACGGCCGGGGACGACGTGGCCGAGGTGCTCGCCCTGCTGGGCGTCCGCCCGGTGTGGGACGAGGCGTCCCGCCGGGTCACCGGCCTCGCGCCGATCGCGCCCGACGAGCTGGGACGGCCCCGCGTGGACGTCACCGTCCGCATCAGCGGCTTCTTCCGCGACGCCTTCCCGCACGTCGTGGTCATGCTGGACGACGCGGTGCGGCTGGTCGCCGCGCTGGAGGAGCCGGAGGAGGTGAACTACGTCCGGGCGCACGCCCAGGCCGACCTCGCCGCGCACGGGGACGAGCGGCGGGCCACCATGCGCGTGTTCGGCTCGCGGCCGGGCGCCTACGGGGCGGGGCTGCTGCCGCTGATCGACAGCCGCGACTGGCGCGACGACGCCGACCTCGCGGAGGTGTACGCGGTGTGGGGCGGCTTCGCCTACGGCAGGGATCTGGACGGCACGCCCGCCCGGGCCGACATGGAGGCCGCCTACCGGCGCATCGCCGTGGCGGCCAAGAACGTCGACACCCGCGAGCACGACATCGCCGACTCCGACGACTACTTCCAGTACCACGGCGGCATGGTCGCCACCGTGCGGGCCCTGACCGGCCGCGCCCCCGCGGCCTACATCGGCGACAGCACGCGGCCTGACGCGGTGCGCACCCGCAGCCTGGCGGAGGAGACGGCGCGCGTCTTCCGCGCCCGGGTGGTGAACCCGCGCTGGGTGGAGGCCATGCGGCGCCACGGCTACAAGGGCGCGTTCGAGCTGGCCGCGACCGTGGACTACCTGTTCGGCTACGACGCGACGACCGGCGTGGTGGCCGACTGGATGTACGACACGCTGGCCGCGACGTACGTGCTGGACCCGGAGAACCGGCGTTTCCTCGCCGAGTCCAACCCCTGGGCGCTGCACGGCATGGCCGAACGCCTGCTGGAGGCCGCGAGCCGCGACATGTGGGCCCGCCCCGACCCCGCGGTGCTGAACGCCCTGCAGGAGATCTACCTGAAGGTGGAGGGCGACATCGAGGCCGGCGCGGAGGACGGCTGATCGCTCGCCTCGCCCCGATGCGGGTATGGGCCTAGAAGCGAGGCCACCGAGGAGGGCCAGAAGCGGGGCCACCGGGGAGGGGCGGTGTGAGGCGACCATGACGAGGACACCCATCGCCGGATACGCGCTGCTGTCGGACCGGCACTCGGCCGCGCTGGTCGGCACGGGCGGATCGGTGGACTGGCTGTGCCTGCCCCGGTTCGACAGCCCGTCGCTGTTCGCGGCGATGCTCGACGAACGGGCGGGGTCGTGGTCGATCCGCCCGGCCGGCCCGTACGCGGTGACGCGCCGTTACCTGCCGCAGACCATGGTGCTGGAGACGACGTTCGAGACCGCCACCGGCGTCCTGGTGCTCACCGACGCGCTCCTGGTCGGCGAGGACCCCGACGTCCACCGGCTCGGCGCCGACGCCCCGCACGTGCTGGCCCGGTGCGCCACGTGCGCGCGCGGGTCGGTCGAGCTGGAGGCCCGCTGCGTGCCGAGGCCGGAGTACGGGCTGGTCATGCCGCTGCTGACGGCCGTGCCCGGCGGTGTGCGCGCCCGGGGCGGGCCCGACCAGGTCGCGCTGTCCACGCCGATCCCGTACTCGGTCATGGCCGAGGAGGCCGCCGGCGCGGCGACGCTGGAGGAGGGCACGACGCTGCGCTTCGCCCTGCACTGGAGCATGGCGTCGGAGCCGCCGCCCGACCTGTGGGACGACCAGCGCATCGCCGCGGGCATGGAGACCACCGTTGCCCGCTGGCGGGAGTGGTCGCGGGCCCACCAGGCCTACGAGGGGCCGTACCGCGAGCTGGTCGCGCACTCCGGCAGGGTGCTGTACGCGCTGTCCTACCAGCCCACCGGCGCGGTGGTGGCGGCGCCGACCACCTCGCTGCCGGAGGCGCCCGGCGGGGAGCGCAACTGGGACTACCGCTACTCGTGGGTGCGGGACGCGAGCTTCACGATGAACGCGCTGTGGGTCGCGGCCTGCCCGGACGAGGCCGACCAGTTCCTCGCCTGCATGACGACCGCCGCCGCGACCTACGAGCCGGCGCGGGCGTTGCAGATCGTCTTCGGCGTCGGCTGCGAGCACGACCTGTCCGAGCGGGAGTTGCCGCATCTGAGCGGGTGGCGCGGCAGCCGGCCGGTCCGGGTGGGCAACGACGCGTGGCGGCAGCAGCAGGTCGACGTCTACGGGGAACTGCTGGACGCCGTCCATTGCGTGTCCAGCCAGCTCGGGGACTTCGACCGGCCGGTGCGCGCGTTCCTGACCGCGCTCGCCGACGCGGCGATCGCGCAGTGGCGCGAGCCCGACCACGGCATCTGGGAGATCCGGGGCGAGCGCCGGCACTACCTGCATTCCAAGGCGATGTGCTGGGTCGCCGTCGACCGCGCCATCAGGCTGGCCGGGCGCCTCGGGGCCCGGCACCGCGTCGGCGAGTGGCGGGCGGCGGCCGAGGAGATCAGGGACACCATCCTGCGCGAGGGGTGGAGCCGGAAGGCCGGCGCCTACACCCAGGCGTTCGGCTCCGCCGACCTGGACGCCTCGGTGCTGATGCTGCCGATCATCGGGCTGGTGCCGGCGGACCATCCGCGGATGCTCGCCACCATCGACGCCATCGCCGAGCGGCTGGTCGACGAGCACGGGCTGGTCTACCGCTATCTGATGGACGACGGGCTGCCGGGGGAGGAGGGGGCGTTCCTGCTGTGCACGTTCTGGCTGGCGCAGGCCCAGGCGCTGGCCGGACGGCACGAGGAGGCGCGGGCCGTCTTCGAGCGGGCGGGGACCTACATCAACGATGTCGGGCTGATGGCCGAGGAGGTCTGCCCGCGCACCGGGGAGTTCCTCGGCAACTTTCCTCAGGCCTTCAGTCACATCGGACTGATCAACGCCGCTTGGGCGCTGTCCCAGACCGAGCACGGCGGCCGCTTCGAGCCTGCCTGCCGATAGGGGCCCCTGAGTTCGCGAAGACTCCTCCGGTGACGCTCCGCGCACGCGAAGATGACGGGCATGATGCGCCGGGAGACGCCGTGGGGCACATGGGACCCCGCGCCGTTGTCTGAAGTCGTGAACCTCTTCTCCGCCGCGGACGGCCGCTGGTGGATCGCCGGAGGCTACGCCATAGAACTCGCCGTGGGATACGGCTTCCGCGAGCACGGGGACATCGACGTCCTGCTGCTCCGCGACGACCAGCTCGCCGCCCAGCGGATCCTGCCCACCTGGGAGTGGTGGTGCGCCGACCCCCCGGGAGTGCTGCGCCCCTGGAAGCGGGAGGAGATCCTTCCCTCGACGGTGCACGACATCTGGTGCCGTCCCGGGGCCGACGCGCCATGGCGCATCCAGGTCATGCTGGACGAGTCGGATGGCCCCGAGTGGGTGTCGCGGCGCGACTCCCGGGTGCGCCGCCCCGTGGAGCGGCTGGGGCTGGTGTCGCCGCGGGGCGTCCCCTACCTGCGCCCGGAGATCCAGCTGTTCTACAAGGCCAAACGCCCCCGCGCCAAGGACGAGCAGGACTTCGAGGAGGTCCTGCCGAAGCTGGGCGGCGACGAGCGGCGTTGGCTGGCCCGCACCATCGGCCTGGTGTACGGCGACCACCCGTGGCCTGACCGCCTGCTCGACGGAGAGCCCCGGAACGGCGGCTGACCGCGGGACGGCGGGACGGCGGGGCGGCCGGGCGGCCGGGCGGAGGGCGGACCGGGCGGCCGAGCGGACCGAGGGCAGGGCGGCTGACCGGCGGAGGGCGGGCGGCCGACCGGCCGGTCGAGGGCGTCCAGGTCAGGAGCCGGAGGGGTCGCCCCGGTGGGCGGGGCCGTGCGGGTCGGCGCAGTGCGCCTCGGCCTGGCCGATGGTCAGAAGCTCGGGCGTCGCGTGGTCGACCTGCAGGGTGGTGTGGCCGATGTCGTACTCGTCGCGGACCAGGCGCTCGGCGGCCACCCGCACGGCGTGACAGTCGGCGCCCGGGGCCACCAGGATGTGCGCCGACAGCGCCGCGTACCCGGAGGTGACCTCCCAGATGTGCAGGTCGTGCACCTCCACGACGTGCTCCAGCGCGGCGGTCTTCCTGCCGATCTCCGCCGGGTTCATCCCGGCGGGGGCCGCCTCCATGAAGACCCTGCCGGAGTCGCGGACCAGCCCCCAGCCGGCCTTGAGCATCAGGCCGGCCACCACGAGCGCGGCGAGCGCGTCGGCGCGGTTCCAGCCGGTCAGCCAGATCACCAGTCCGGCGATCGTGGTGGCGACGAACGCGTAGAGGTCGCTGAGGATGTGCTGGAAGGCGCCCTCGACGTTCAGGCTCGTCCGGTTCGCCTTGCTGAGCAGCCACGTCGCGGCGAGGTTGACGGCGATGCCGGCCACGCCGGTGGCGACGACGAAAGCCCCGTGCACGACCGGCGGCGCGATGAGCCGGCCGACGCCCTCGTAGATGAAGTAGGCGCTCAGCAGCAGCAGCGTGATGCCGTTGATCTGGGCTGAGATGATCTCGGCGCGCTTGAGCCCGTAGGTGAACCCGCCCTGCGGGGGACGCTGGGCGATGCGCATGGCCACCAGGGCGAACACGATGGCGATGGCGTCGGTCAGCATGTGCCCGGCGTCCGACACCAGGGCCAGCGAGCGGGCGAGGAAGCCGATGACCACCTCGACGGCCATGAACCCGACGATCAGCGCGAGCGCCCCGGTGAGGTAGCGGCGGTCGGCCTCGGCGGCGACCGCGCCGTGCCCGTGGCCGTGCCCGTGACCATGGCCGTGCCCGGCGCGCTCACCCATCGCCCAGCCCTCCTCCGGTGTGCCCGGCGTGGGCGATCGCCAGGTCGAACAGCATGCGCACGTGGGAGTCGGCGAGCTGGTAGTAGGCCATGCGCCCCGACCTGCGCACCTTGACCACCCGCCGCATCCGCAGCAACCGCAGGGCGTGCGAGGCCCCGGACATGCTCTGGCCGGTGGCGGCGGCCAGGTCGCACACGCACATCTCGCCCCCCTCCAGCAGCGCCGCCACCATGCGAAGCCGCCCCGGGTCGGCGAGCAGGCCGAACACCTGGGCCAGGTCCTCGACGGTCTCCTCGGAGGGCAGGGACCGGCGCACCGCGGAGACCCGTTCGGCGTCGACCATCGGCACCGAGCAGCCGTGGGGGTCGATCACGGCGACACTTGAACGATCCTTCATACATTGAAGTGTAGGAAGCGGGACCGGTCGCTGTCGACACCCGGGACCTGGCCGGTGGGCGGCGGAGGCCGCGATCGGACGGACTCCCGCCCACCGGCCCGTCATGGACGTGCCCGGCCGGAACCGGTCACGGGGCGCCTGGTGGCGCGGGGGCTCAAAGGGGGGTGAAGGCGCCGGTGTCGGGCCGGTAGTTCGACACCACGCCGGTCTGGACCTCGTAGAACCAGCCGTGCAGGCGCAGACGCCCGGCGGCCACCCGCCGGGCCACCCGGGGGTAGCGGCGCAGCTTGTCGAGCTGGGCGATCAGGTGGGCCCGCGCGGCGTCCTCGTCGGCGAGCACGGGGGCGTCCCGCCAGCGGTGGGTCTGCAGCAGCCACCACCGCGTGGTCGGCGCCGACCGCAGCGTCCAGGAACGCACCCGGCCCTGGACGGCGCCGCAGCGGGTGTGCCCGCACACGATGACGTCCTGGACGCCGAGGATGGTCACGGCGTACTCGATGGTGGCGGCCTCGGCCGTGAGCCGGCCCAGACGGTAGGGCGGGATGACGTTGCCCGCCGTGCGCAGCTCGAACAGCTCGCCGGGGCGGGCGCCGGTGATCAGGGACGGGATGACCTGCGCGTCGGAGCAGGTGACGAACATGGCCTGCGGCGAGACCCCGTCGCCCGGGCCGGCCGCCTGTTCTCGGCCGCCGCTGACCTTCTGGTGGAACGTGCGGGCATGGTCGATCAACGATTGCATGGGTGTGACTCCTTCGTGCTGATGAGGGCATGGAGCGTCGGCCGGGCGCGCGGCGCGCGGCCCGGTAGCGGCGACCGGTGATCAGCAACGGAAGACGGGCAGCCGCGGCCCCGAGGGCCGCGTCCATCGCAGGGCGGAGGCTCCCGCCGCGGGAGCGCCCGCCCGAAACGCCGTCTCGGTGACGGCCTTCGGTCGCTGCGAGGGATGCCCGCCGTGACGGGACGGCGGGAGGGGAGGCTTGACCCAGCCGGCGGCGCAGGGGTTCTCCCACGGTCTGGGACACCCGTCGTGGTCGGCGTCCTCGGGGCCCGGCATGGGCGCGGCCTCGGCCCGCGTCTCAACGACCGGCGCCACGACCGGGGTCCCGGTGATCGCGGGCAGGGCGGGCGGGCTCTCGTGGGAGCCGACGCCGGTGACGAGCAGGATGACGGCGGCCGTGGCAAGGAAGAGGTGAACGGCCGCCCGCACCGCCGATCGTCGCTCCGTCAACGCATCGCCCCACTACCTGTAGCATGCAGTCGATTACCGATAGTAGTCGAGGTGTGCTGTCCAGTACATGGGGAGTTTGGCAAAGGTGCTGGTCACGCCATGGAGATGGGAGATCTATGACGCGCGGCGCCTCCACCGCCGGGGTTCGCGCCCCGGCGCCGCCCCGCTCACGGCCTGGGCACCCGCGGGTCATCCGGTGTTGTGCCCCGATTAATCGGGCATCCCTAACGTGACGGCCATGAGAAAAACCATGATCGGGTTGGGCGCCGTCGCGGTGGCGCTGAGCCTTTCCGCCCCCGCCCTCGCCGACGGGCACGACGGCCACGGCGGCCACCAGTCCCACGACGGCGGGTACGGCCGGGCGACGCTCACCGGATGGGCCTCCCTTCCCGCGCAGACCTACGTGCCGGGCAGCGAGCCGTCGGGCGCCCAGCTCGGCACCGATCCGATCAACGGCGTCACCCCGCCGTTCCCGGGCCAGCCCGTGCAGGGCTTCAGCGGCGTCGTCCGCCGCCGCGACGGCAGCTATGACGTGCTGTCCGACAACGGCTACGGCAACAAGGCCAACAGCGGCGACTTCCTGCTGCGCATCCAGCGCGTCAAGCCCGACCTGCGCTCCGGCGTGGTCACGGCCGTGGGCGGGGTGGACCTGAGCGACCCGTTCAAGCGCGTGCCCTTCCCGCTGACCCGCGCCGACCGCAGGCTCACCGGCGCCGACTTCGACGTCGAGTCGATCGTCCGCCGTCCCGACGGCACCTACTGGATCGGCGACGAGTTCGGCCCGTGGCTGCTGCACTTCTCGGCCACCGGCGCGCTGCTGGACAAGCCGGTCGCGCTGCCCGGCGTCCAGGCGCCCGAGAACCCCTACCTCAACGGCGGCACGCCGAACCTGGGCAGCAGCAAGGGCTTCGAGGGCATGGCGAGCGGGCTCGACGGCCGCCACCTGTACCCGATGCTGGAGGGCACCGTCGCCGGCGACCCCGCGGGCACCCTGCGCATCAACGAGTTCGACCTGCGCGACCGCGCCTACACCGGCCGCCGCTGGACCTACAAGCTCGAGGCGCCGGGCAACTCCATCGGCGACATGGTCTCGGTGGACCGCGACCGGTTCCTGATCATCGAGCGCGACAACGAGCAGGGCGACGCGGCCAAGCTCAAGCGCGTCTACCTGGCCGACACGCGCGACCGCGACAAGGACGGCGCCGTGGACAAGACGCAGGTGGCCGACCTGCTGGACCTGGCCGACCCCAAGGGCCTGGGCGGCTTCGGCCCGACGTTCAGGTTCCCGTTCCAGACGATCGAGGACGTCGTGATCCTTGACGACTCGACGATCGCCCTGCTGAACGACAACAACTTCCCCTTCTCCGCGGGCCGCACCCCGGGCAGGCCGGACAACGACGAGTTCATCACCGTGCGGCTGTCGCGTCCCCTGGACGCCGACCCGCGCGCCTACCGCCGCTACTGATCCGGCGCCGGCCGGCACCACCCGGCCGGCATCGCCGGACTCCGCCACCCCGTCGCGTGCCGACACGGGCAGGTGGCACGCCGCGCCCCGGCGACCGGACGGTCGCCGGGGCGCGGCGGCTTCGTCAGGCCACCGGCACGGTCGAAGGCGGCGGCCTCAGCTCGGGGTCAGGTGGCCGGCGCCGATGACGGCCCGGCTGCCGCGCAGGAACGAGGCGGCGACGGTCGCCGGCCGGTCGAGGTATCCGGCGACCATGGCGCCGTCGCGGATCAGCATCAGGTCGTCGGCGACCTCGCCGGAATTGCCGATGCCGAGCGGGGCGATGAGCTGCTCGAAGGTCGTCTTGTTCCACTGGCGATGCGCCTCGACGGCCTTGCGGACCCGGCTCTCGGGATCGGGGTACTCGGCCGCGGCGTTGATGAAGGGACAGCCGCGGAAGCCGGGTGCGCAGGCGATGACCCCGACCGCCTCGGAGATCACCCGCAGGGTGGCGTCGACATCGCCGTCACCCTGCTTGATCGCCGCGCCGATGCCGTCCCGCTCGAGCGTGGCGCGGCGTTCGAGGTAGGCGAGGACGAGGTCGTCCTTGCTCTTGAAGTGGCGGTAGAAGGTGACCTTCGTCGTGCCGGCGAGGTCGATGACCTTGTCGACGCTCACCGCACGCAGCCCCTGCGCGTAGAACAGCTCGGTCGCCGCCTCAAGGACGCGCTCACGCATGGGGCTGCTCATGCTCGAGATCATACGCGTCCCTCCTGTTCACCCCTTGCGCCCGACTTCCTCGCGAGGCTACTGTCAGCCTTGGTAGAGTTACTAGTCATTCTACCTACACCATCGCCGAGAAGAGGCAGACAATGACCACCGTCGCTGATCTGAACGCCGGTCGCACCGCCGTGGCGTTGCGGAACCTGTACCTGGTGCGCTTCGCGTTCGCCGTCATCTGGGCGGTCCTGCTGTTCCTGACCGGGGCCACTCCCGGCCCGGTGCGCGTGGCACTGCTCGTGATCTACCCGCTGTTCGACGTCGCGGCGGCCGTCGTCGACCTGCGCTCCTCGCGGACCGCGCGCCCCGCCGCGGCCCTGTACGTCAACCTGGCCCTCAGCCTGCTCGCCGCCATCGGCCTGGCCGCCACGGCCGCCTCGGGCGTGCCCGCGGCGCTGCGCGTCTGGGGCGCCTGGGCGATCACCGCCGGAATCGTGCAGCTCAT
Source organism: Sphaerisporangium rhizosphaerae (assembly GCF_042665155.1). Lineage (NCBI taxonomy): Bacteria > Bacillati > Actinomycetota > Actinomycetes > Streptosporangiales > Streptosporangiaceae > Sphaerisporangium > Sphaerisporangium rhizosphaerae. Next base: position 138,426 of record NZ_JBHTCG010000013.1, read on the forward strand.
CGTGGCCGTCAGCCGCCGCCGGCTCGGCGGCCAATGGGCGATGATCTTCAGCGGAGGGCTCTCCGCGGTCGCCGGGACGGCGTTCGTCCTCCAGGCCGGCACGCCGGCCGCATCGCTGACCAACCTCGCCGGGTACGCGACCGTCGGCGGCGTCTTCTTCCTCATCTCCGCCCTGCGTCTGCGGCGCCCCGCGAAGAGCACCCGCGTCCCGGCCACCGCCGAGACCGCCGGTCGCTGACCGCGGTGTTCCCCGAACGGCGTGGCTGGGACGCTCAGGCCGGAGCGGTGTTCCCCGAACGGCGTGGCCGGGACGCTCAGGCCGGAGCGGTGTTCCCCGCACGACGCGGCCGGGGCGCTCAGGCGGGCGGAGTGGCGGTGACGCGGGTCCACTCGACGCGGGCCGCCGCGGCGTTGCCGCCCGCCGTGCCGGTCACCCAGTGCGCCACCTGCGAGCTCTCCCGGCTGTCCTGCACGACCCAGGTCGCCCCGGTGTCGGCGCCGTCGCGCCACAGCCGCGCCATCCCCGCGCTGTCCACCGTCACCCGCCACGTGGAGGGGGCCGCCGCGGTGGCCGAGGAGTAGACCTTCTCCCACACCGCCGACCCCTTGCGCATCGTCCACACCCCGCTCTTCTGGACGGCCAGCATCAGCCGGCGCTGCCCGTTGGCGACCTTGGCGCCCAGGCTGACGCCGTCGCCGGTGGCCGGGTTCAGGGCGCTGTCGTCCTCCACCCGCCCGCGGAACTCCAGGGTGAAGTCGCAGCCGCGCGTCACGTCCAGGCCGAGCGAGGCGCTGGAGGCCCGGCGGGAGGAGCTGCGGAGCAGCAGGTCCCCTCCCGACAGCAGGGCCGTGCCGCCCGCCCCGTCGAGCGTCCAGTCGCCGAAGGCGTCCCAGGTGCTGCCGGCGACGTCGTCGACCACCTCCAGCAGGTCCACCACGGCCTCGGCGGGGGCGGCGACCGTTCCCGAGCACCACAGCGCCACCTGCGGCGCCTCGCCGGAGGCGGCGACGACCCACGAGGCCCCGGTCTCGGCGCCGTCGAGCATGAGCGTCGCGGCGCCGTGCGCGCCGACGGCCACCCGCCACACATGGGCGGTCGCCGTGTCGCCGGGCGCGGGGTGCACCCGGGTCCACCCGCCCCTGCCCTGGACGAAGGAGTACACGCCGTCCGGCTGGAGCGCCAGCATGAGCCGCATGGTGCCGGTGGCGACCTTCAGCGCCAGGCCGGCGCCCGCCCCGGTGCCCGGATCCAGCCGGGAGTGGGCGGCCACCCTGGCCCTGAGGGTGACGACGAACCCGCCGGACGGGCCGTTGCGCTGGGTGACCCCGGAGAAGCCGGGCGGGCTCCCCGGGGTGGCGTCGGTGAGGCGCAGCCGGCCCGAGGCGTCGACCTCCACCGTGCCGTCGCCGGCCGTCACCGTCCACGCCGACAGATCGCCCCACCCGCCGCCTACCCCGGTGAACGACCGGGAGAGGTCCAGTTCGGCGACCTTGATGGCGATCTGGTTGTGCTCCCAGACCACGAAGAACCGGCCGGGGGCGTACTCGTCGGCGCTCGCGTACACGTCCCAGCCGCGGGCCGCGCCCTCGGTCAGCCGCGCGCCGTCGGCGAACAGCCGGCCCGGACCCCACGGCGCGCCCGGCCGCTTGACCTTGTAGCACAGGACCTCGCGGTACTGGTCGGGCTTGCTCGCGCCCGAGCCGGTGAACGGCCCGGCGAGGGTGTTGTAGATCGTCAGATACCGCCCGCCGGAGTCCCTGGTGAACAGGCCCTTGACGTAGTAGTTCGGCAGCGCCGGGTCCAGTCGCATGGCCGACCAGGTCAGGCCGCCGTCGGTGCTGGCCGCCGTCGCGGCGTGGGCGGCGTGGGTGCGGTAGTAGGCGTCGCGGGCGGCGGCGGAGGCGCCCCCGGTGAGGTCCAGGGTGCGGGCCACCAGCACCAGCGTGCCGGGGTCGTCCTGCGAGACGGCGAGCTGCGGTTCCTCGATCGACACGCCGGGCGGGTTGGCGGCCAGGGCTCCGGGCGTCCAGGTGGACAGGTCGGACGAGCGGAGCACCCCCGCCTTGGTGGTGCCGCCGGAGGCCTGCCAGTAGGGGAGCAGCCAGACCCCTTCGTGCTTCAGCGGCTTGCCCGCGACGACCACGCCCCTGCTGTTGGCCGGGACGTTCACGGTGACCGGGAAGTCGGTCCAGGTGCGCCCGGCGTCGGTGCTGCGCCTGGCCACCATCGCCACCGGGAAGCCGTCCACCTCGCCCGCGCCGTCGCGGTCGGCGGAGACGGTGATCCGGCCGAGGAAGGCGTACAGCGTGCCGCCGTCGTTCAGGAAGATCACGTAGTGGTAGCGGTGCGTCGCGGTCGCCGCGGCCAGCGTGCGGGTCGTCCAGGTGGCGCCTGCGTCGGCGGAGGTGGCGCACATGATCGACCCCTGGTCGGTCGGCGCGGGGTCGCGGTCGTCGCGCGCCCCGGCACGCCAGCCCACCACCAGCCGGCGCGCGTCGAGCGCGGCGATGTCCGGCACGCGGTTGCCCTCGTGCGCCAGCTCTCCCCGCGCGTCCAGCTCGACCGTGCGGTAGACGGTCACGGGGGTGCCGACGGCGGCTCCGACGACGTCCGCCTGCGGCCAGGTGCGGACGCGGTCCGGGGTGGGGCTCATGGTCGAAGCGAACACGAGCGGGGCCCGCGCGCGCAGCCGATCCTCCGTCCCTTCACCCGGTGTTCATCCCGGGCGCCGCGGCGGCCCGGCGGCTCGCCTACGCCTCGCCGCCCGGACAGGGGAGCCTGTACGGCGAATGGGCGGCGCCGCGCCGCCGGCCTTCCGGCCGGTGCGCGCCGCCGCCCAGGGCAGTCGCCGTTACCCTCGATCGCCGCCGAGGTGTCCGGTCAGGTGCTGCTGCAGGTCAGCGTCGGGCTGCCCGGCGAGCCTTGCGCCACGTATCCGAAGGTCGTGGACGCGTTGGATCCGAGGCTGCCGTTGTAGTTGGCGTTCTTCACCGTGATGTTCGACCCGCTCACGGTGTAGGTGCCGCTCCAGAGGCTGTTGATGGTCGTGCCGCTCTGCAGCGCCCAGTTGACCGTCCAGCTGTTGATCGCGCTGGAGCCGGAGTTGCGCACCGTCACCTCGGCCTGGTAGCCGCCGTTCCAGGTGCTGGTGGTCTTGAAGGTCGCGGCGCAGCCGCCGGACCCGCCGCTCGGCGTCGGGGTCGGCGTCGGGGTCGGGGTCGGCGTCGGGGTGGGCCTCGGCGTGCCGGTCGGGGTGGGCGTCGGGGTCGGGGTCGGGGTCGGGTCGCCGCCGCTACCCTCGCCGACGCCGGTCACCTGGCCGTTGCCGCCGTCGAAGACGACGTCGGAGCAGTTGTAGAAGGTCTCCTGGCTGTCGGACCGCTGCCACACCGAGTAGATGATGTGCCGGCCGCTCTTGCCGGACGGGAGCGTCGCGTTCCAGTAGTAGTAGGAGTCGGCGTTACCCGGGCTGCCGACGCTCGGCGGGTCCTGGGCGGTGTAGAACGGGGTGCTCTCCAGGTCGCTCCAGGCGAGCGCGCGGGTGGGGCTCCAGCTGTCCTTGGTGATGTAGGTGCGGAACGACCCGGGGTGCGCGGCCCACTTGTTGTACCGGAACTGGATGTTCGCCCCGGAGGTCAGGTGGGTCACCGGCCAGTCGTTGCGGGCCAGGTCGAAGCCGCTGAAGTTGTACACGACGGCGCCGCCGCTGCACAGCTTGCCGTCCGGGATGAAGCCGGAGGTGCGGCCGCCGCCGTCCGAGCGCAGCACGGCGAACCAGTTGTAGATCGAGTTGGTGCCGCTCTGGGCGATCGCGGCGGCGCAGGCGGGGTTGTGCGGGGTGACGGCGCCGGTGGTGCCGACGCTGTCCTTCCAGCAGAGGTAGGTGCGGCTGCCGGGGATCATCATCGCGCCGTGGGCCGATGCAGACCCGGGCAGCAATGCGACCAACATGAGGGTCGCGATCGCGGCGGCGGCGCCGGCGATCGAGATCTTACGTCGCTTTCTCATGAAACACCTTTCGAGGGGTTACGACGTAGGTCCTCGGCGCAGCCGGGACGTCCATCGCGGCAGCGCGTCCGGCACGCTCGAGCAGGCACGGACGCTATGCACGTCAAGGAGTCACCAAGGACCTGGTGAAGTAACCGGTCGTCGCCGTGGGGCGAACAGCCGTCGACTGCCGACCAGCATGCGAAAGCGCTTACGCGTCAAGAACTGTAGGTCGCGGGCGCCGCGCTGGGAAACGCCCGAAAGTATCGGCCGGACCCCTACCTGGTGATCACCTGTCCTGTCGCAGGTGGCGGCCATGACCGCGTGGGCGGGCGGCGGGCGGCCCGATGAAACACGATGAAACTTTCGCCTACTTCCGCGCGCCGGCCGCGGACCGGCCCGGCCGTCGCGGGGTCAGGTCGCGGCCCGGCGTCGGCGAGGATGAGGGGATGGACGTACGCCCCATCTCACCCTCGGCTCTGGTGGAGGAGCTCGCCGACCGCATCGCCGGCGCCCCCAGGTCCTCCTGGGTGCGCGTGGCCCTGGACGGCGCCCCGGCGGCGCGGCCGGGCGAGCTGGCCGACGCGCTGGCCGGCCCGCTGCGCCTGCGCGGACGCGAGGTCCTGCGGGTCCCGGCCGGCGGCTTCCTGCGCCCGGCCTCGCTCCGCTACGAGTACGGCCGCACCGACCCCGACGCCTTCTACGACGGCTGGCTGGACTACGGGGCGCTGTCGCGCGAGGTGCTCGCCCCCCTGGACCCGGGCGGGCCGGGGAAGGTGTTGCCCAGCCTGTGGGACGCCGCCACCGACCGCGCCACGCGCGCCCCGTACGTGACCCTGCCGCCGGGCGCGGTGGTGCTCATGGACGGCGGCCTGCTGCTCGGCCGCTGGCTGCCGTTCGAGTTCACCGTGCACCTGTGGCTGTCGCCCGGCGCGCTCGCCCGCCGCACCGCCGAGGAGTGGCGGTGGACCCTTCCCGCCTACGCCCGGTACGAGGAGGAGGTCGCGCCGCGCGAGACCGCCGATGTCGTGGTCCGCGTGGACGACCCCCGCCACCCGGCGATCATCGCCGCCCTCGGCGCCTGATCACCGGCCATCAGGTCGGCGGGACCGCGCGAGAGGCGACCTCGCTCCTGTGGCCGCGGACGCCATGGGGTGTGCGTCGGAGGAGCGTGTCCGCGCGCCACGGAGCGCGTCAGCGGTAGGGGGGCGGGGCACACCCACCTTACGAGGGCATATGTGCCGGCCAGCGGCCGTTGACCTGGGAGAAATGCCGTTCTCTGCTGGGGGGCAGGCGGGCGGTGTTACCCGATTCTGCTTCCGGTGAGACGTGGGGGCGTCGAGATGTGTGGAATCTGCGGATGGGTGGACTTCGAGGGTGACCTTCGGGAGTCACGCGACACGCTCAGGGACATGACCGAGACGATGGCCTGCCGCGGGCCCGACGACGAGGGGATGTGGATCTCCGAGCACGGGGCCCTGGGGCACCGGCGGCTGGCGATCATCGACCTCGCGGGAGGCCGCCAGCCCATGGTCGCGGACGAGGACGGCGAGGTGCTCGCCGCGCTCACCTACAGCGGGGAGGTCTACAACTTCCAGGAGCTGCGCGCCGAGCTCGCCGCCCGGGGCCACCGGTTCCGCACGCGCAGCGACACCGAGGTGGTGCTGCGCGCCTACCTCGAATGGGGCGAGGACCTCGCCGAACGCCTGAACGGCATGTACGCCTTCGGCATCTGGGACGCCCGCCGCGAAGAGCTCGTCCTCGTGCGCGACCGCCTCGGCATCAAGCCGCTCTACTACTACCCGACGCCGACGGGCGTGCTGTTCGGCTCCGAACCCAAGGCGATCCTCGCCAACCCCGTGCTGGCGGACCGCGCGGTGGACGCCGACGGCCTTCGTGAGCTGCTGGTGTTCGTCAAGACCCCCGAGTGCGGCATCTTCCGGGGCATGCACGAGGTGCGCCCCGGCGGCATCGTCAGGGTCGGCAGGGAGGGGATCACCAAGCGCCGGTACTGGCAGCTCTCGTCCCACGAGCACCCCGACGACCTGCCCACCACCATCCGCACCGTCCGCGGCCTGCTGGACGACATCATCCAGCGCCAGCTGATCTCGGACGTGCCGCTGTGCACCCTGCTGTCCGGCGGCCTGGACTCCAGCGCGGTCACCGCCCTGGCAGGGGAGGCCCTGCGACGGCACGGTGAGGGCAAGCTCCGTTCGTTCGCCGTCGACTTCACCGGCTACACCGAGCACTTCAGTCCCGACGCGATGCGCGACACCCCCGACGCCCCCTTCGTCCATGACCTCGTCCGGCACCTGGAGCACCTGGGCGTCGAGCACAACGACATCGTGCTGGACTCGGCCGACCTGATGAACCCGGCGGTCCGCGCCTCGGTGCTGCGGGCGCGCGACCTGCCGACCGGGGTCGGCGACATGGACACCTCGCTGTACCTGCTGTTCCGTGCCGTGCGGGCGCACTCGACGGTCGCGCTGTCGGGAGAGTCGGCCGACGAGGTCTTCGGCGGGTACCGGTGGTTCCACGACCCCGCCGCCGTCAACGCCGGCACCTTCCCCTGGCTGGCCGCCGGCACCCGCCTGGTGGCCCTGGACCAGGTGCTGGCCCCCGACCTGCTGCGCCTGCTGGACGTCCCCGGCTACCGCGACGAGCGCTACCGGCAGGCCCTGGACGAGGTGCCGCGCCTGCCGGGCGAGAGCGGCATGGAGGCCCGCATGCGCGAGGTGAGCTATCTGCACCTCACCCGGTTCGTGCAGATGCTCCTCGACCGCAAGGACCGCATGAGCATGGCCGTGGGCCTGGAGGTGCGGGTGCCGTTCTGCGACCACCGCCTGGTGGAGTACGTGTTCAACGCGCCCTGGTCGATGAAGACCTTCGACGGGCGGGAGAAGAGCCTGCTGCGCGCCGCCGCCGCCGACGTGCTCCCGGAGTCGGTGCTGGCCCGCAGGAAGAGCCCCTACCCCTCCACGCAGGACCCCGCCTACGAGAAGGCGCTCAGGGACGAGACCGCCCGGCTGCTCGACAGCGCCGAGTTCCCGGCCGCGTCCATGATCGACGTCCCCAAGGTGCGGGAGATGATCGACCTGCCGCAGGAGACGGTCAGCCGCCACGACGTGCGCGCCGCGCTGGAGGGCCTGCTCCAGTTCAACGCCTGGCTGGACCGCTACCGGGTGCGGGTCGTCCTGTAGGCCGTCAGCTCTTCGCGGAGGCGCAGGGCGGGCACACGCCGAAGATCTCGACGGTGTGGTCGACGTCGACGAACCCGGCCTCGGCCGCGACGCGCTCGGCCCACCGCTCGACGTCCCTGCCCTCCACCTCGACGCTGCGCCCGCACGCACGGCAGGTGACGTGGTGATGGTGCCCGCCGGTGGCGCAGCGGCGGTACAGCGTCTCGCCGCTCTCGTCGCGGATGGCGTCGACCGCCTCGTCCTGGCTGAGCACCTGCAGGTGGCGGTAGACCGTGGTCAGGCCGACGCGTTCCCCGCGGCGGCGCAGCTCGGCGTGGATCTCCTGGGCGCTGTGGAACCCCGACAGCGTGCCGAGCACGGCCATCAGCGCCTCGGCCTGCCGGGTGCCCCGGACGCGCGTGCCCCGGGACGGGGGCCGGTCGAGATGCGAGGACGGCTCGGCCGATCGCGACGTCATGCTGGACCCTCCCCGTCTCGGCGTCCCCCGCGCACGGCCGCCTTCCCGTCACCACGAAGACTAGCAACCGGCACGCCCGCCGCCCGCCTCATGCGCCACCCGCGTCCGCCGCCCGCCCACGCGGCGGCTGCCTCGGGCCTTCCACCCCCGCCGCCCGCCCATACGGCGCTTGGTTCGTGCGCCACCCGCGTCCGCCGCTCGGCTCATGCGCGGCGCCCGCGTTGGGCGCGCATAATTGCCTGGCCCGCTGATTGCCCGCCCGTGCGGCCGGCAGGCCCCGACGCAGGGGGCCGTGGCCGGACGCCGGGCCCCGACGAAGGAGCCCACGAGCGTGTCCTGGCGTCACCTGCCCAAGCCCGCGCGTGCCGTCGCCGAGGCGGCCGAGGGGGCGGTGGAGGCCGCCCGCGCCCGGGACCTGCCGGCCTTCGAGCGCGCCGCCGCGGCGCTGGCCGCGCTGGACTCCGAGCACGTCGCCCTGGTGCTCGGCACCGTGACGCGGACGCTGCTGGAAGACCTGCACCCGGGCGGGCTCACCGCCGACGACGTGCGGGCGCTGGTCGGGCGCTGCGCGCGGGAGGCGGCGGGGTGGTTCCCCGCCGTGGACGCCGATGTCCTGGTGATGCTGGTGGCCGGCGCCCTGGGCGTCCACCAGCCGCAGGCGGAGGCGTTCCCGCTGGACGGGGAGGTCGTCGCGCGGCACGCCACGCTGCTGGTCACCGATCTGCTCGCGGTGTCCGGCCATCCGCTCGGCGCATGCCTGGAGGCCGCGTTCGCCGACATCGCCCTGGTCCAGATCGCGGACACGCCATAGGCGGGAGGCTCAGTACGGCAGGGCTCGGTAGGGGCGGCCGAGGTCCGGGCGGGCTCAGTAGAGGTGCGCGGCCGAGCCGGCGAACGCGGGGCGGCGCAGGTGCTCGCGGGTGACCCGCACCCCGGTGGCGCGTTCGGCCAGGGCCATCACGGTGAGGATGGGGTCGTAGTCGTCATCGTCGAGCGCGGCGTCGGCCTCCTCATCCTTGGTGGGCATGCCCAGGTCGAGCATCTGGGGGAGCAGGCGGTCGGGGTCGTCGCCCCAGCGCGCGTCTGAGCCGTCGGGCTCGAAGCCGGTGACCAGACGGCCGTCGGCGGCGAAGACGAACTGCTGGTCGGCGTTGACGTTGAGGAACACCGCGGCCATGACCGTGCCGGCGGACAGCCGGCGGACCACCTCGGCCAGCGTCCCGGCGAAGCCGTTGTACTCCAGCAGGGCGGTGCCGCCGATGGCGGGGCAGGCGGCGATCGGGAAGTCGGACATCTCTTCGAGATCCATCCCAGGGAGAGGGGTGACGCCGATGCGGCGTAACGCCTCCTCGGGGTCGACGTCCTTCACCAGGGTCAGGCAGAAGGGCCACCCCTCGTACTCCTCGTCGAACCAGGCATAGTCGGCCGCCGTCGCACCGTTCATCGGGGGGTCCTCTCTCCAGTGCCGTTCCAGGAACATGATCTTGCCAGCGGGCACCGACAGAATCGGGGTTCTCCACAGACTTGGACGGACTGGGACCGGGTTTTCCACAGACCCGGAGTGACTGGCACGGGGTGCCGCGTGCGTCCGGGACAATGGAGGCGTCAGGCTTTCACGGAAGGAAGTACCGATCGTGGCTATGAGCGCTGAGGCCGACTGGGTCTCACGGTTCGCGGACGAGGTCATCGCCGAGGCTGAGCGTCGCGCGCCCGGCAAAGCGATCGTCTGCGCGTCCGGCCTCAGCCCTTCGGGCCCCATCCACCTGGGCAACCTGCGCGAGGTCATGACGCCCCACCTGGTCGCCGACGAGATCCGCCGCCGCGGCCACGAGGCCGTCCACATCATCTCCTGGGACGACTACGACCGCTTCCGCAAGGTGCCCGCGGGCATCGACTCCTCCTGGTCGGAGCACATCGGCAAGCCGCTGACCTCGGTGCCCGCGCCGCCCGGCAGCGAGCACCCCAACTGGGCCGAGCACTTCAAGGCGCAGATGATCGCCGCGCTGGCCGAGCTCGGCGTGGAGTACCGCGGCATCAGCCAGACCGCGCAGTACACCTCGGGCGTCTACCGCGAGCAGATCCTGCTGGCGATGCGCGAGCGCGCCCGCATCGACGCGATCCTCGACCGCCACCGCACCAAGGGCAAGACCGCCAAGGCCCCCAAGCAGCAGGGCTCCCTGGACGAGGCCGACGCCGCGGCGGCGGAGGCCGCGGCCGAAGGCTCGGGCGCCGCCTCCGAGGACGACGGCTCGGCCGCGGGCGGCTACTTCCCCTACAAGCCCTACTGCTCGGTCTGCGAACGCGACACCACCACGGTCACCGCCTACGACGACGCCACCACCGAGCTGACCTACACCTGCGCGTGCGGCCACACCGAGACGGTGCTGCTGTCGGAGCACAACCAGGGCAAGCTGGTCTGGAAGGTCGACTGGCCGATGCGCTGGGCCTTCGAAGGGGTGATCTTCGAGCCGTCGGGCGTCGACCACCAGTCGCCCGGCTCGTCGTGGACGGTGGGCGCCCCCATCGTCAAGGAGGTCTTCGGCGCCGAGCGCCCGATCGGGCCGATGTACGCCTTCGTCGGCATCAGCGGCATGGCCAAGATGAGCAGCTCCAAGGGCGCCGTGCCCACCCCGTCGGACGCCCTGGAGATCATGGAGGCGCCGCTGCTGCGCTGGCTGTACGCCCGGCGCAAGCCGAACCAGTCGTTCAAGGTCGCCTTCGACCAGGAGATCCAGCGGCTCTACGACGAATGGGACGCCCTCGAGCGCAAGATCGACGACGGCACGGCGCTGCCCGCCGACGTCGCCGCCTACACCCGGGCGGTCGGCACCGCCTCCGGCGCGCTGCCCGAGACCCCGCGCCCGCTGCCCTACCGCACGCTGGCCTCGATCGTCGACATCACCACCGGGCACGACGAGCAGACGCTGCGCATCCTGCGCGATCTCGACCCCGGCCACCCGATCACCTCGCTGGAGGAGGCCCGGCCGCGGCTCGACCGCGCGGCGCGGTGGGTCACCACGCAGGTCCCGGCCGAGCAGCGCACCCGCGTCCGCGACGAGCCCGACACCGCCCTGCTGGCCTCGCTGAGCGAGCGCGACCGCGAGTCGCTGCGGTTGATGCTCGACGGCCTTGCCGAGCAGTGGTCGCTCGACGGGCTCACCACGCTGGTGTACGGCGTGCCGAAGGTTCAGGCCGGGCTGGCGCCGGACGCCAAGCCGACCCCCGAGCTGAAGGTCGCCCAGCGCGAGTTCTTCGCCCTGCTCTACACCCTGCTGGTCGGCCGGGACACCGGCCCGCGCCTGCCCACGCTGCTGCTCGCCGTGGGGGCCGACCGCGTCCGCAAGCTGCTGGGAGGCTGACCGCCGGCCACCTGCCCCGTCCCCGCCCGCCACGATCGGCGTCCGGCCGCCTGACCTCGTCACCGCCGGTCGGTGTTCTGATCGCTGAAGGGCGCCTGTTCTGGTCGTCGACGGCCGCCGTTCCGCCTGGGACGGCGGGCCCGAGATCGCCTACCATCCTGATCAGGACGAGTGAGCGGCAAGGAGCGGTGTGAGCGATATCAAGGCGCCAACGGGGGTCGATCCGTCGATCCCCAGCGTCGCGCGGATCTACGACTACTACCTTGGCGGCAAGGACAACTTCGCCTCCGACCGCGCGGCCGCCGAGAAGATCATCGAGCTTCTGCCCAACGTGCGCGACGTCGCCAGGGAGAACCGCGAGTTCCTGGTCCGCACGGTGACGCATCTCACCCGCCAGGGCGTGCGCCAGTTCCTCGACATCGGCGCGGGCCTGCCGACGCAGCGCAACGTGCACCAGGTCGCGCAGGAGCTCGCGCCCGAGTCGCGGGTGGTGTACGTCGACAACGACCCCATCGTGATGGCCCACGCCCGGGCGCTGCTCGCCGAGAACGACCGCGTGATCGCCGTCGGCGCCGACATGCGCGACACCAAGGCGCTCCTCGACCGCCTGGAGATCGTCGAGCATCTCGACTTCTCCCGGCCGGTGGCGATCCTGATGCTCGGCGTCCTGCACTTCATCCCGGACGACGACGAGGCCATGAAGATCGTCACGGTGCTGCGGTCGGCGCTCGTGCCGGGCGGTCATCTGGTCATCTCGCACGGTTCGGTGGGCGAGGTCGACGAGGACAAGGCCCGCGAGGGGCAGCGGGTGTTCAGCCGCACCGCCGCGCCCGGCGTCACCTCCCGCTCGCCCGAGCAGGTGCGAGCCTTCTTCGACGGCCTGGAGCTGACCGAGCCCGGAGTGGTGCCGCTGCGCGAGTGGCGGCCGGAGCAGGAGCCGGTGCTCGCGCTTCCGGGGGAGGCAGGGGCGGTCGGCGGCGTGGGCCGCGTGCGCTGACCCCCGGCAGGAAGCGACCCCGGCGGAAAGCGGCACAGGCACAAGCGGCACAGGCGGGAAGCGGCACAGGCACAGGGACGCATGGAGCACGCGGCGACGTAGAGAGTGTCATAGGGACGTACAGAGGGACACAGGGACGTAGGGAGGGCCCCGGCGTGACGCCGGGGCCCTCTCGCATGCCATGGGGTGCCCTAGCGGAAGTATCCGCAGGTAGAAGGGGGGTTAAAAAGAAACTTCATGCTAACCTGCATGGAGGAAAAAAATCGACCACCCTGCCCTCGAGCCCGTATGTTCCTGGCAATCGGGCCCCTGGAGACCACTACATGAAGCGACTCGCAGCGATCGCCGCCGTCGCGGCCCTCGCCGCCGTCACCGCCTGCGGCACTACGGAGACGGCCGGCACGGCCGGGGCGGGCGGTATCTACACCACGATCGACGGTGCCAAGCAGATCGACGCCACCGCGCCGATCAATCCCTTCAACCCGCAGGGGAGCACGTTCGTCGGGTACGACGCCATGTCGCTGGCCTGGCCGAAGAACAGCCTGACCGATCCCAACCAGTTCTATCCGGGCATCGCCCGCAGCTGGACCGCCACGCCCGACCAGGGCGAGGTCGTGGTTCACCTGCAGCCGCAGGCCCGCTGGTCGGACGGCAAGCCCGTCACCAGCGAGGACATCCGCACCTCGATCGGCCTGGCCTACACCCAGGGCGGCAGCGCCTACACCGTCAACGCCGGCGCGGCGGGCGCGGCGGCCGACATCACGATCGTCGACGCCAAGACCGTCAAGGTCACCCAGGGGGCCAACCGCAGCAACGTGTTCCTGCGCAACGTCCTTTCCACGGTGGTCGTCCCCGCGCACGTCTACGGCAAGCTGCTCCCCGCCGGCTTCTGGACGACCCTCCAGGCCGCCAGGGGAACCGGACCGGCCGCCGACAAGGCCAAGGCCGCGATCACCGGGCTGTCGCAGAAGGTCATCACCTTCGCCCCGCCCGAGGACGTCTCCGCCGGGCCGTTCGTCCTGGAAAGGGTCAACCCCGGCGCGGCGCTGCTGAAGAAGAACCCGTACTTCTACGACGCGGCCCGCATCGCGCCCGACAAGGTCAAGGTGCTCAACTACACCGGCAACGAGCAGATCTGGAACTACCTGGTCACCGGCACGCTGGACAGCGCGCCGTTCACCGCCGTGCCCGCCGCGGTCATGCGCAAGATCAAGCAGACCCCGGGCAACGCGATCCGCAAGGGTTACTCCCCGGTGGCGGCGTCGATGGCGTTCAACCAGGCGCGCAAGCCCTACGACAACGTGCACGTGCGCCGCGCGCTCGCCTACCTCGTCGACCGCGCCCAGGTCACCAAGATCGCCTCACCGGAGGCGGGGACGCCGTCGCTCACCACCACCGGCATCCACGGCGACTCGGCCAAGGCGTGGCTCGGCGACCGGCTCGCCGCGCTGGACCCCTACAAGGTGGACCCGGCCAAGGCCGACGCCGAGCTGAAGGCCGCCGGCATGGTCAAGAAGGGCGGGGTGTGGGCGATGCCGGACGGCAGCCCGTGGAAGGTGGAGGTCCACGTGCCCGCGTCGTTCTCCGACTGGGTCGCCGCCGCGAAGTCGATCACCAGTCAGCTCAACGACCACGGCATCGAGGCGAGCGTCACCACTTCGGCGGACTACATCCTCTACCTCGACGAGCTGGCCTCGGGCAAGTTCGACATCGGCTTCTGGCTGATGGCGCTCGGGCCCTCGCCGTACAACATCTACCAGCGCCTCTACGGCTCGGCCAACGGCTGGTCGCTGCTCGCCGGGCGGCTGACGCACTCTGCGCCGGGCAAGGACGGAAACTGGATGGGGGGCCCCGAGACGATCGGCGGGGTGAACCCCGGCGAGCTCACCAACCGGCTCAACCTGGCCGCCCCGGACGAACAGAAGCGCATCGTCGCCACGCTGGCCACGCTGACCAACCAGCAGCTGCCGGTGATCCAGATCTACGACTACGTCAACACCCAGTTCATCAACACCGACCGCTACACCGGCTGGCCGCCGGCCGGGAGCGAGGCGCTGCGCCTGCCCGCGGGAGTGTGGATGCAACTCGGGATGATCAAGAAGAAGTAGCCTATGACGACTCTCACGACCCGGCGGACTCCCCGGGTGAACGCAGTGACACGACGGCTCACCGGGCACGTCGTCCGCGGCCTCGTCATGATCTGGGTGGTCACCACCATCAGCTTCGTGATCATCCGCAACATCCCCGGCAACCCGGTGCTCGGCCAGTACGAGACGCTGATCGAGAAGGGCATGTCGCCCGACCAGGCCGAGCGGGCCACCGCCGCCCTGTACGGGTTCCTGCCCACGGGCAGCCTCTGGGAGCAGTACACCGGATACATGAAGGCGCTGCTGCACCTGGACCTCGGCCAGTCGATCAGCACGCCCGGCACCGAGGTGACGACCCTGCTCACCTCGGCCGCCAAGTGGACCATCCTGCCGGTGCTCGGCGGCACGCTGCTGAGCTTCCTGCTCGGCGTCACGCTCGGGGTGTACGCGGGCATCAAGCGGTCGGGCAAGCTCGGCGACCTGCTGTCGATCTCGGGCTCGCTGCTGCACGGCGTGCCGCAGTACGTCATCGGCCTGCTCATGCTGGCCATCTTCACGACACTGTGGCCGATCCTGCCCGCGGGCGGCCCGGTCGACGTCGAGTTCGTCCCCGGGCTCAACGCCGGCTACCTGGCCTCGCTGGTCCAGCACGCCACGCTGCCGGTGCTGACCTACGCCCTGGCCAGCTACGGCGGCTGGGTGCTGGCGATGAAGTCCAGCGTGGCGACCGTGCTCGGCGACGACTTCATCCTCGCCGCCGAACTGCGCGGCCTCACCCGGGGCGTGCTGTTCCGCTACATCGCCCGCAACGCGATTCTGCCGTTGTTCACGATCCTCGCGCTGTCGCTCGGCATGCTGTTCGGCGGCGCCATCTTCATCGAGCGGATCTTCAACTATCCGGGGCTCGGGCTGCTGCTGGTCAACAGCATCGGCGCCCGCGACTACGCGCTCATGGGAGGAACGTTCCTGGTGACCACGGTGGCCATCATCGTCGCCAACATCGCGGCCGACCTGCTGTACACCGTGATCGACCCGCGGGTGCGGACGGGAGGCGCGGCATGAGCGTGACGGTTCCCCAGACGGCGCTCGGCGACACCCGGGCGGCCCTGCGGCGCAACTTCTGGCGGGGCGTCGCGCGCGTGCTGCGCCGCAAGCCCAGCCGCCTGGCCGGCGTGGTGATCGTCGCCATGTTCCTGCTCATGGCGGCGTTCGGGCCGATGCTGTACCCGGCGCACCTGCCGCGCGACGACAACGCCCTCTACGCCCCTCCCAGCTTCGCCCACCCGTTCGGCACCGACTTCGAGGGCACCGACGTGCTCGCGCTGGTGGTCACCGGCGCCCGGTACGTCATCCTCACCGGCCTGGTCACGGCGGTCATCACCGTCGCGGCCGGCACGGTGCTCGGCCTGCTCGCCGGGTTCCACCGGGGACGGTGGGACACCGTGCTCATGCGGATCACCGACCTGCAGCTCACCATCCCCGGCCTGCCGCTGCTGCTGGTGCTGTCGACGGTCTGGAAGTTCCAGGGGCCGCTGGAGATGGGCCTGGTGCTCGGCCTGCTGGGCTGGGGCGGCATCGCCCGCGCCGTGCGCTCGCAGACGCTGTCCCTGCGCGAACGGGGGTTCATCGAGGCGGCCCGGGGGCTCGGGCTGTCCACCGCCCACATCATCGGGCGCGAGCTGCTGCCCAGCATGGCGCCCTACATCGCGATGAACATGCTCATCGCCGTCACCGGCGCCATCTACGCCCAGGTCGGCCTGTTCTTCCTCGGCGTGCTGCCCTTCGACTCCAACAACTGGGGTGTGATGCTCAACCTGGCCGTCTTCGGCGGCGGGGCGCTGACCAGCACCGCCGCGCTGCCGTACCTGCTGGCGCCGCTGCTGGCGATCCTGCTGCTCACGCTCGGCATCGTGCTCATCGTCGACGCGATGGACGAGATCTTCAACCCGCGCTTGCGTGAGGAGTAACCGGTGACCACCATCTCCCACGGGGTCGGGGAGTCTCCCCGCCCCGAGTCCTCCGCCGTTCCCGGCCTGCTCGTGGGCACCGCCGCGGCGACGACGCCCGGGGTGCGGGTCCGCGACCTCACCGTGGTCTACCGGACGCCGCTCGGGGAGCTGCCAGCCCTCGGCGGCGTCAGCCTCACGATCGAGCCCGGCACCATCACCGGCATCGTGGGGGAGTCCGGCTCCGGCAAGTCCACGCTGGCGCTCTCGCTGCTCAACGCCGTCCAGCCGCCCGGCCGCATCGCCGGCGGCAGCGTGGAGATCGACGGGCTCGGCGACGTCGTGGACCTGGCGGGCGACCGGCTGCGCCGGGCACGCGGCCGGCACCTCGGGTACGTGTTCCAGGCCGCCCAGAACTCCCTGAACCCGCTCAAGACGATCGGCAAGCAGCTACTGGACCTCGGCCGTTCGCACGACGTGGACGACCTTCCCGCCCTCGTGCGGGACGCCAAGAGCCTGCTGGAGCGGATGGGCCTGGACGGCGCCCGCGTGCTGGACTCCCACCAGCACGAGCTGTCCGGCGGCATGCGCCAGCGGGTGGGGATCATGCTCGCGCTGGTGCTCAACGCCCGGCTGGTCATCCTCGACGAGCCCACCACCGCGCTCGACATGATCACCCAGGCGACCATCCTGCGCATCGTCCGCGAGATCCACCAGGAGCGCGGGCTGACCACGCTGATGGTCACCCACGACATGGGCGTGGCCGCCGAGGTCACCGACCGGCTCGCCGTCATGTACGGCGGGCGGGTGGTCGAGCACGGCCCGACCATGGAGGTGCTCGGCTCGCCCCGCCACCCCTACACCCGCGGGCTGATCCAGGCGATCCCCCGCCTGTCGGGCGACATCACCCAGTCGCGCGCGCTGCCCGGACGCCCGCCCACGCTCGGCACCGTGCCCAAGCGGGGATGCGTCTTCCAGGAGCGCTGCCCGCTCCGCATGGAGGTCTGCGAGACCGTGGAACCGCCGTCCGTCATCGAGAACGGCAGGACCGTCGCCTGTCACGCCGCCGAGGCTGCCAGGCCCGCCGAACGCCGGAAGGAGCACGCGTGATCACCGGGACCGGCATCACCAGGACCTACAAGCAGCGCGGCGACGTCCTCGGCGCTCGCGAGGTCAAGGCGCTGCGCGGCATCGACTTCACCGTCCCCAAGGGCGGCGCGGTGTCGTTCATCGGCGAGTCCGGATGCGGCAAGACCACTCTCGGCCGCATCGTCGCCGGGCTGGAGACCTACGACTCCGGCGAGATCGTCATCGACGGCACGCCGATGACGCCGCTCAGCCCGCGCCGCCGCCGGCCGTACTTCCGGCGCATCCAGCTCATCCACCAGGACCCCTACTCCGCGCTCAACCCGACCCGCACGATCCACCAGACCCTGCGGGCGCCGCTCGCGCTGCGCGCCTCGCAGACCGGCCGCCCCTCGTCCTGGATCGACGCCCGCGCGGAGGAACTGCTCGCGCTGGTGGGCATCGACCCGGGCTACGTGCTCGGCCGCTACCCCCACCAGCTCTCGGGCGGCATGCGCCAGCGCGTCGTCATCGCCCGCGCGCTCACCGTGGACCCCGAGATGCTGGTCGCCGACGAGTCGGTCTCCATGATCGACGTGTCGATGCGGCTGAGCATCCTCGCCCTGCTCAAGGACCTGCGCGAGCGGCTCGGGGTGAGCCTGCTGTTCATCACCCACGACATCGCCACCGCCCGGTACATCGGCGGCCAGGGGGAGCTGTACGTGCTCTACCGGGGGCAGGTGGTGGAGCGCGGGCTCACCGAGACCGTCATCACCGGGCCCGTCCACCCCTACACCCAGGCGCTGCTGTCGGCGATCCCCGTGCTGCACGGGCTGGAGCGGCCCGGGCGCGAGCGCGTCGTGCCGACCGAGGCGCTGAACGAGCGCCACGCCGACGAGGGGTGCCTGTTCGCTCCCCGATGCCCGTTCCGCACCGAGCGGTGCGAGAAGGAACGGCCGATCCTGGCCGGCTGCGTGGAGAGCACGCACGAGCACGCCTGCTTCCACCCGCAGCGCCGCGAGGTCATCCCCGTGGAGGCCGTGGCGTGAGCGGCGTCCCCGAGAGCCCCGGCCCCCCGAACGACCCCGGTAACGACCCCGGGAACGGCGCTGTGCCCGGCTCCCAGGTCGCGGGTCTGGCGGGCGACTTCGAGGGCGCCGAGCTCGCGAACGGCCTGCACGGGGCCGGGCCCGCGCACGGGCCCGCGGGTGTCCGTCCCGTGCTGCCGGCCGAGCTGGCGATCGCCGGCGAGGTGGCCCGCGAGGCGCTCGTCTTCGACGCCGAGGACGCGCCGCTGATCGTGTCCCGGCTGGCCGCGCCGCCCGAGGGCCGCGAGTGGACGGCGCTCACCCTGCCGTGCCTGGACGGGGTCGTGTTCGCCTCGTTGTCGGCCACCGAGGGGGTCGGGCACGTGGACCTGCTGGCCGTGCGGCCCGCGGCGCGGGGACGCGGGCTCGGCAGGACTCTGCTGCGCGCCGCCGAGGAGTGGCTGCGGGAGCGCGGCGTGCGGGAGGTCCGGCTGGCCGGCAACCCGCCCTGCTACGCCTGGCCGGGCATCGACGTGCGCTACACCCCGGCGGTCTGCCTGGCCGAGAGTCTGGGTTACGAGCGCCACCGCACCGCCTGGAACATGACCGCCGACCTGGCGCCGTTCGCGCCCGGCGCCACACAGGACCAGGAGGCCGGGCGGCTCGCGGCGGCCGGGGTCGCGGTGCGCACGGCCGCGCCGGGGGAGCGGGGCGAGGTGGCCGCGTTCGTCCGGCGGCACTGGAACGACGCCTGGGCCTGGGAGGTCGAGCAGGCGACCGGCTGCCACTACGCCGTCCGCGACGGCGAGATCCTCGGCTTCGCCGCCTGGGGCGCCCGGCCCGGGTGGTTCGGCCCGATGGGCACCGACGAGGCGGCCCGCGGGCTCGGCGTCGGCCGCGTCCTGCTGCGGCGCTGCCTGGCAGAACAGGCGGCCGCCGGCCTGCGCACCACCCAGATCGGCTGGGTGGGCCCGGTCCGCTTCTACGCCAGGGCCGTCGGCGCGCGCGTGGAGCGGGTGTTCTGGCTCTACCGCCGCCACCTCGACTGAACCCGCCGCGCCCGGGCCGCGGCCCGGCGAGCATCAGCACGACCCCCGGAAGATGAGGAGAGCCACGATGCGACCATTCGCCCCGCCGGCCACGACGGAGCAGATAGATCCGCGCTACCGCCAGATCGACCGCCTGCCGACCGACGAGATCGCGCGGCTGATGAACGCGGCCGACTCCACGGTGCCGGCGGCGGTGGCCAGGGCGGTGCCGCAGATCTCCGCCGCGATCGACGGCATCGTCGCCCGCATGCGCGGCGGCGGGCGGCTGCTGTACGTGGGCGCGGGGACCTCGGGGCGGCTCGCGGTGCTGGACGCCTCGGAGTGCCCGCCGACGTTCGGCACCGACCCCGGGACGGTGCGCGGGATCATCGCCGGCGGGACGCCCGCGCTGACCCGGTCGGTCGAGGGGGCCGAGGACGACGCGGAGGCGGGCGCCGCCGCCATGCGCGAGCACGGCGTCGGTCCGGCGGACGCGGTGGTGGGCCTGTCCGCCAGCGGGCGCGCGCCGTTCGTCGTCGCCGCCGTCGCGCAGGCCCGCCGGCTGGGCGCGCTGACGGCGGGGCTGTCGTGCAACGCCGGCACGCCGCTGTCGGAGGCGGCCGACCACGCGATCGAGGTCATCGTCGGCCCCGAGGTGGTCGCCGGCTCGACGCGCCTGAAGGCCGGCACGGCGCAGAAGCTCGTGCTCAATATGATCTCGACCATTTCCATGATCAAGTGCGGCCGGACCTTCGGGAACTACATGGTCGAGGTGTCGGCGAGCAACACCAAGCTCGTCGCGCGGGCGGCGCGCATCGTCGCCGAGATCACCGGCGCTGACATCGCCGTGGCCCGCGGGGCTCTGGAGGAGGCCGGGCACCAGGTCAAGACCGCCGTCGTCATGGTGCGCCGCGGCCTGGCCGCCGACGAGGCCCGCCTGCTGCTGGCCGCCTACGACGACCGCCTCGACCTCGCCCTCGACACCCACCCGACCTGACCCGCGCATTCTTCCCCGGCGAGTGGTTCAAGGATGGGCACCGTCCGACCGGCCGCGCGTCTGGTACCGCCACCGGCCCGGCAGGGCGGGCCGGCACGGACCTGGTGACCCGCAACTTCCGGCCTGCGCCCGGCATCTAACCTGATGGATGTGTTCGATCTTGCGGGGTGACCGGAATGGTGGTGGCGTCGGCGCTGTCGGCGGGGGATCCGCCGCGGCTGGGGGACTACTGGCTGGCCGGGCGCCTCGGTGCCGGTGGCCAGGGCGTGGTGTACGAGGCCTACGACGCCGAAGGCGTCCGGGTGGCGATCAAAGTGCTGCACGCCGACACGGCCGCCGACCCCGACCTGCGCTCACGGTTCGGCAGGGAGGCCACCGCGGCGCGACGGGTCGCCTCGTTCTGCACCGCCCGCGTGCTCGCCGTCGACCTCGACGCCCCCAAGCCGTACATCGTCAGTGAGTACATCCCGGGCCCCAGCCTGCGCAAGGCCGTCTCCGGCGGCCGGCGCTTCGCCGGAGACGACCTGTACCGGCTCGCCACCGCCGTGGCGACCGCGCTGACCGCCATCCACGACGCCGGCGTCGTCCACCGCGACCTCAAGCCAGACAACGTCCTGCTCGGCCCGGACGGGCCCCGCGTGATCGACTTCGGCATCGCGCGCACCCTTGAGATGTCGCTCACCGCCACCGGCCTGGTCACCGGCACCCCCACCTACATGGCTCCCGAGGTCTTCACCGGGCAACGCGCCGGCGCGTCCGCCGACGTCTTCTCCTGGGGCGCCATCGTGGTGTACGCCGCGAACGGCGACGACCCGTTCAGGGCGGAAAGTCTCGGCGCGGTCATGCACCGGGTGCTGGCCACCGATCCCGACCTCGCCGGCCTTCCCGACCGGCTGCGCCCGCTGGTCGCCGCCGCGCTGTCGAAGGATCCGCCGGCCCGCCCCAGCGCACGCGAGCTGTTGCTCGGCCTGCTCACCGGATTCAACGGCAGCCAGGCTGAACTCCTCACCGTGGCCGGCGCGGAAGCGGGAATGCTCGGGCATGGCACGACCACCGATCCCGCGCTCGGCACCCTCGCGGAGGAGGCCTACGGGTTCCTCGACTCCGCCGAGCGCGGCCTGGTCCCCGACGTGTTCCTCAGGATGGTCGGCATCGGCGACGCCGGCCAGGTCACCATGCGGGTCCTGTCGCGGAGCGAACTCTTCCACGGGCGCACCGAGCCGGAGGCGGTGGCGCTGCGCCGCGTCCTGGACGTCTTCTCCTATCTGGTCACCACCCGGGACGACGACATGAGGCTGTCCCGCCCCGCGCTCGTCCAGGCGTGGCCGCGGCTTCGCTCCTGGGTCGGCGACGAGCGCGAGGGCCTGCCCGCGCACGAGGCGATCAACTCCGCGGCACGGCACTGGAACGACCACGGACGCCGCGAGGCCGACGTCCTGCAGGGCAGCCGCCTGGAGGCCGCGCTGCGCTGGGCCGCCACCGGGCGGCGCCACCTCACCCTCGGCGGCCTCGAACGCGACTTCCTCGACGCCTGCAACGCCGCCGTCCGCGGCCGTGTCCGGCGCCGCCGCTTGCTCACCGCCGCCCTGGCCATCCTGCTCGTCCTCGCCCTGGCCGGCGGCGCGATCGCCGCACAGCAGGCCAGGACCGTCACCGCGCAACGCGAGATGCTCGCCGCCCGGCTGGCCGAGGCGACGGCCGGCAAGGTCGCCACCGAGGCCGACGCCATGCGGACCACCGACCCGGTGCGCGCCATGCTGCTCAGCGTCGCCGCCTGGCGGCTCGCCGCCCTGCCCGGCACCAAGACCACCCTGCGCAACGCGTGGGCGCAACGCGAACGCACCGCCTTCACCGACCCCGACACCGGAGGCGACACCGTGCGGCAGCTCACCCTCGACGGGCGCAGGCTCTTCAGCGTCTCCCCACGGGGCGTCCGCGTCTACGACCCGCGCACCGGCCGCCGTATCGGCGGATGGGACGACGTGAAGATCGACGGCCGGCCCTTTCGCGGCGCGGCCCTCAGCCCTGACGGCCGCCGGCTGGCCATCGTGGCCGGCGGCACCGTCCAGGTGTGGGACACCGTCCACCAGCGCCCCACTGCCCGGCACGAACTCGTCGCGCAGCAGAACTTCCACGACGTCTCCTTCGGCCTGAGCGACCGGTGGCTGACCGTCCGCGAAGGTCAGGGCGCCGAGCTGTGGGACACGCGCACCGGCGCCACCGTCGGCGGCGAAGGATTGTCCGCGCTGGTCGTGGACACGGCCTTCACCCCCGCCGGTGACCTGGCCGCCGTCACGCTCATCTCCGACCCCTACAGCTTCGGCCTCCTGCGGCTGCCGGGCGGCGAGCCCGTCGCGCGATGGCACGACGCCGACGGCTGCGTGGGGAAGACCGCGGCGGCGGTCGCGTTCAGCCCCGACGGGCACACCCTCGCCTGCGGCACCGCCTCGGGGATCACCTTCGTCGATGTCCGCACCGGCAGATCCCTGCCGTCCCAGCCCTCCGTGGGCTGGGACTCGACCGATGGCCGGATGTGGTTCAGCCCCGACGGCCGGCTGCTGGTGGCCGGCGGCGACAAGGACGTCCGGCTCATCCGGGTCGCCGACGGCCGGAAACTGCTGACGTACGAGGGGACCGTCGAGGGGGTCGGCTTCGACGGTCCCACCCTGCGCTTCCTCACTGGGGGCATGGTGCTGGGCGTCGACGTGGCCGAACTCCTCACCCCCGCCCGCCTCCCCGGCCCGGCGCCGGAGGCGGCGCTGTACAGCCCGGACGGCCGCCTGCTGGTCACCCAGGCTGACGGCGCGCGGTCACTGGTGCTCCGCGACCCCACCGGCCGTCCGGCCGGGCAACCGATCCGCCTGACCGGCGTGTACGACGTGACGCTGCCCGCCGATCCGGTGTTCAGCGCCGATGGGCGGACGTTCGCCTTCGTCGGAGACGGCGACGGCCGGACCGTACGCCTGTGGGACACCGAGCGGCGGGCACAGATCACCCGGGTCACGGTGCCGGAGGATTGGTATCCGCAGTCCCTGGCCCTGAGCCCCGACGGGTCACTCCTGGCCATCGGCGCGAACACGTCCACCGGCGACGACGAGCAGACCCGCGGGCGGCTGCTGATCTGGGACGTCCGCGATGGCCGCTGGGGCAGGTCCATCGACCTGGACAACGAGGTCAGCGTCGTCTTCCGTCCGGGCGGCACGACGGTCGCCCAGGCCCTGGGCCTTTCCAACCGGTTGCTCGACGTGGCCACCGGCCAGGAGACCGGCCCTGCGCTCGGCCCCGCCCGCGTCCAGGACCCGCTGGTCACCCTGGCCTTCAGCCCTGACGGGAACACCCTGGCCGTGGAGTCCTCCGGCGGCCTGAGCTTCTGGGACGTCCGCACGGGCGCACGGCGCGGCCTCACACGCAAGGGCCTGTCACCCACCGGCCTCGTCTTCTCGCCCCGAGGGGACATCCTCGCCTCCGTCGGCGAGGAGATCCAGCTCGTGGACGTCGCGACCACCCGCGACCTCGGCGGCCCGCTCCGTGCCGAGGACGCGTCGTTCGTCTCGGCCGCTTTCGGCTCGGGCGGCACCGTACTGCACACCATCGACGACTCCGGCATCATGCACCACATCCCCGTCGATCCCACTCGGGTGGCCGCCACCGTCTGCGCCCGGGCCGGCCGCACGCTCACCCCCGCCGAATGGCACACCTACTTCCCCGGCGTCGAGCCCTACCACGACCCCTGCCGCTGACCCCCGCCTCGCCCCGCCCGCTCAGACGGCCTCGCCGGCCTCCTCCGGGGCCACGTGCCCGACACCGGCCGCCCGGGTCTCGATGGCCCGCCGCGGGGCGGCCCGGAGTGGGTGGGCATAATCGACGGACATGTCTCCCCGCATCGACCTGACCTGGCCCACCGTCCCCGACGATGACCTGCTCGAACAGACGCACCGCGTGATCCACGCGGTGGTGGCGGCCGGGGGAGCGGTCGGTTACGTCACCCCGCCCGGCAGGGCGGACACCGATCCGTTCGTCCGGGAGATCCTCGCCGACGCCGCGCATGGCCGGGCGGCCCTGGCCCTGGCCCGGGTGGACGGCGTGGTCCAGGCGATGGGCCTGTGGAAGCGCGCCTCCGCGCAGGTCTTCGCGCACTCCGGCGAGATCGGCAAGGTCATGGCGCACCCGGCGGCGCGCGGCCTCGGCCTCGGCCGCCTGGTCCTCGCCGGCCTGGTCGACAGCGCGCGCGCCGCAGGGCTGGAGACCCTGACCCTCGGGGCGCGCGGCAACAACCACGGGGCCATCGAGCTGTACGAGGAGATGGGCTTTCGCGAGTGGGGACGGCTGCCGAACGTCATCGAGGTCGGCATGGAGCGCTTCGACGAGGTCCGGATGTACCTCGACCTGGGCACCCGCGATCCCCGGGTCGTGCTGCGCGGTTCGCCTCCCGGCGGCGCGGGCTCCTCACCGCGGCGGCGGCTGCGCGCCGGCGGCCGGGGTGAGGGCCACAGAAACGGGCATATCTCCCAGTGACCCGCGGCCGGCCCGGACGTCCCTCCGGGCACCCGGCCGAGCTCCGGCGATGGGAGGGCGCGGATGCCGGTACAGGTGCGCCGCGTCTACGACGCCCCGGACCCCGAGGACGGCGCCCGCCTGCTGGTGGACCGCCTGTGGCCGCGCGGCGTGGCCAAGGAGGCGGCCCACGTGGACGAGTGGCTCAAGGACGTGGCGCCGTCCGGCGAGCTGCGCACGTGGTACGGCCACGATCCCGAGAAGTTCGAGGCCTTCCGCGACCGCTACCTCACCGAGCTGGACGACCCGGCCCGCCGCCGCGCCCTGGACCGCATCGCGGAGCTGGCGCGGGAAGGCCCGGTGACCCTGCTGACCGCCACCCGGGACGCCGGGCGCAGCCACGCCGCCGTCCTGGCCGGCCTGCTCGGCGAGGCCAGGAGCGGCGCGAAGGCGCCCAGGTGAGGGACGGGTGGCTCAACGGGTACACCCCGTCCCTCACGTCGGGCGGCCACAGGCCGTCAGGTGTGCTGGGCACCTGACGGCCTCGGGGACCGTCAGGGGGTGAGCAGGACCTTCACGGCGCCGTCCCGCTTCTTCTGGAAGATCTCGTACCCGTGCGGGGCCTGGTCCAGCGGCAGGCGGTGGGTGGCCAGGTCCATGACGCCCAGCGGGTCGGTGTCGTCGCTCACCAGCGGCAGCACGTCGTCGATCCAGCGCCTGACGTGGGCCTGTCCCATGCGCAGGGTCACGCCCTTGTCGAACAGGCGCAGCATCGGCATCGGGTCGGCCATGCCTCCGTAGACGCCGGAGATCGAGATGGTCCCGCCGCGCCGCACGGTCTCGATGGCCTGGTTCAGCGCGGCCAGCCGGTCGACGCCCGCGTTGCGCATGAACGGGGCGGCCACCGCGTCGGGCAGCAGCCCGGTGGCACTCTGGGCCAGCTTGGCCAGGGGCGAGCCGTGCGCCTCCATGCCGACCGCGTCGATCACCGAGTCGGTGCCCCGCCCGCCGGTCAGCTCGCGGACCGCCTCGGGGACGTCGTCGCACTCGCGCGCGTCGATGACCTCGACGCCGTGGCGGCGGGCCATCGCCAGGCGCTCGGGCACGCCGTCCACCGCGATCACCCGGTGCCCGAGGTGCCGGGCCACGCGCGCGGACATCTGCCCGATCGGCCCGAGGCCGAACACCGTGACGCTGCCCCCTTCAGGGATGTCCGCCCAGGCCACGGCCTGCCAGGCCGTGGGCAGCACGTCCGACAGATAGACGAACCGCTCGTCGGGCGGGCCCTGCGGCACCTTGATCGGGCCGAACTGCGCCTGCGGCACGCGGAGGTACTCGGCCTGCCCGCCGGGCACCTGGCCGTACAGCTTGGTGTAGCCGAACAGCGCGGCGCCGGTGCCGTGCTCGCGCACCTGCGTCGTCTCACACTGCGCGTACAGCTTCATGCCGCACATGTGGCAGTGGCCGCAGGAGATGTTGAAGGGGATGACCACCCGGTCGCCGGGGGCGATGTGGGTCACCTCGGCGCCGACCTCCTGGACGATGCCCATGGGCTCATGACCGAGGATGTCGCCCTCGGTCATGAACGGGCCCATGATCTCGTACAGGTGCAGGTCGGAGCCGCAGATGCCGGTGGAGGTCACCTTGATGACCGCGTCGGTCGGTTCCTTGATCGCCGGGTCGGGGACCTCCTCGACCCGTACGTCGCGCTTGCCGTGCCAGGTGACGGCTTTCATGGTCTGCTTCCTCCACCCCGATGGTCCCAGTTGCTGTCGGTTCCGTCATGGCCGCCCGTGGCGGCCGTTCCGCCGCCGGCCGTTCCGCGAGAGCCGTCCGCGATGCCCGCCGGGGCCGTCACAACCGGCCGGCGGTGACCGACCGGCGGCCGAGCGCGAAGCCCAGCGCGATCATGCCGAGGCCGAGGAGCAGGTGCAGCCAGTTGTCGGCGCCGTTGACCGGGACGAAGTTGGCCGCGGTGTCGTGGCCGACGAGCATGCCGTACACCCACAGCAGCAGGTAGATCGCGCCGCCGCCGATGAGGAAGGCGCGCGCGCCCTGCCACGTGCGGGCCAGGACGATGCCGGCGACGCCGAACAGCAGGTGCACGATGTTGTGCAGGATCGACACCTCGAAGACGCCGAGGAGCATCGCGTCCGAGTGATGGCCGGCGAACTGCAGGTCGTCCAGGTTCGTGGTGACACCGGGGATGAAGCCCAGCACGCCGACGACGAGGAACACCACTCCCACCACGAGCGAGGCCGTCTGCAGCGGCGTGCGCGCGGTTCGCGTGTGGATCGCGTTCATGGGCCCTCCAGTCGCAATACACGGGCGTGGTCGCCCAGACCCCCGCTACCCCTGTCCGCCGCGCCTATACAAGGTCGTTCACCTGACGCCGACTTCGGCGGTCGCGGAGCCCGCGAATATCCTGCAAAAGGGCCTTTTATTTTTTTGCGAATTCTTTTCCCGGTGCCGGGTCGCCCGGCCGCCAAGCCTCTTCCGTCGAGGTCAGGGCACATGCGGCGGGCGCCGGGCCGGGAAAGGGTGGTTCGCGCGCGCGCGACGGGGTACATGCCGCGGTCCACATCGAAAGGACACGTCAATGAACCTGGAACGCGGCAGCGACAAGCACGGTCCGCGCCTCGATGAGGAGATCAAGCACGAGACCGCCGGCCTCACGCGAGGGGGCGTCACCGGGCACGCCGAGGAATGGCGGGAGCCCGAGCCGGTGAGCGACGCCGAGGACGACCTGCGCCCGCAGGGGTACGCGCCCGGCCACGAGCCCGGGGTCGCGCCCGGGATGACGCAGAACGACGTCGACCAGCGCAGCAACCTCGCCCGATGGCTCGTCGAGGTCCACTACCCGGCCGGCCGCGACGAGATCCTCGCCCACGCGGAGGGGAACCCGGCGGTGCCAGACGCGGTGGTGCGGGCGCTGCGCGACCTGCCCGACGGCTCCTTCCGCAACATCGCGGACATGGCCGAGGCGCTGGGGCTGGGACGGGAGCGCCGCTCCGGCGACTAGGGGGGCGCCCGTCCACCCGCGTTCTCCATGGCCACGGCGGTTTCCCGTCGCCCGCACCGGGTAACCGCCGACGATATCGGCAGACTTTGGTGCAGTGCGAGGAGGAAGCATGATGAAGCACGGCGGTGACGCGATCACCGTCCTCACCATGGACCATCGGGAGGTGGAGGAGACCTTCGCGGAGCTGGAGCGCCTGCGCGGCACGGGGCAGGACGACCGCCGCAGGGAGCTGACCGAGAAGGTGATCATCGAGCTGGTCGGGCACTCGGTCGCCGAGGAGGCGTACCTGTACCCGGCCGCCCGCGCGTTCATCCCGGACGGCGACCGGCTGGCCGACCGCGAGATCGCCGAGCACGCCCAGGCCGAGCGCCTGATGAAGCAGCTGGAGAAGGCCCTTGACGACGGGGTCACCGCCCCGGCCTTCGAGGGTCTGCTCGACGACCTGATGGCCACCATCAGGGAGCACATCAAGGACGAGGAGGCGCACCTGTTCCCCGAGCTGGTGCGGTACGCCGACGCGGAGGAACTGGCCGCCCTGGGCAAGAAGATCACGATGATGAAGAAGCTCGCCCCCACCCGGCCGCATCCCGCCGCGCCGGACCGGCCGCCGGCCAACAAGCTGCTGGCTCCCGGCGCCGGCCTGGTGGACCGCATCCACGATCTGGTCACCGGTCGGGGCAAGACCTGACCCAACCGGGTCAAATGCCTGTCCCAACCGAGTCAAATGATCGCGTCTGCCCGCGTTTCGGCCGGTATGGCGGGGGCAGCAGCGTTCTATGAGAGTCATCGTGGTGGGCGCGACCGGCAACGTCGGAACGAGCGTGATCTCCGCGCTCGAGTCCGATCCCGACGTCACCTCGATCGTCGGGGTCGCCCGGCGGCTGCCCGCCCGCCGCCCCGGCGCGGGCGTGCCGGGCAGGACCCAGTGGCGCTCGGCCGACATCACCACGAGCGACCTCACCGGCCTGTTCGCCCGCGCCGACGCCGTGGTCAACCTCGCCTGGCTGTTCCAGCCGACCCGCGACCCGGTCACGACGTGGCGGGCGAACGTCCTGGGAGGCATGCGACTCTTCCGCGCCGTGGCCGAGGCGGGGGTGCAGATCCTGGTGCACGCCTCCTCGGTCGGCGCGTACTCGCCGGGGCCCAAGGACGGCGCGGTGGACGAGAGCTGGCCGACCCACGGATGGCCGGGCGCCGCCTACTCCCGGGAGAAGGCCTACCTGGAGCGGGTCCTCGACGTGTTCGAGAACGACCACCCGAGCATCCGCGTCGTGCGGATGCGCCCGGGGTTCATCTTCAAGCGGGGAGCGGCCGCCGAGCAGCGCCGTCTGTTCGCCGGCCCCTTCCTGCCCGGCCGGCTGCTGCGCGCGGGCCGCATCCCGTTCGTGCCGGACATCCCGGGCCTGCGCGTGCAGGCGCTGCACTCCCTGGACGTGGGGCGGGCCTACCGGCTGGCCGTGACCCGCTCGGTCGTCGGCGCGTTCAACCTCGCCGCCGAGCCGGTGCTGGACGCCGCCGCTCTCGCCGGGCTGCTCGGCGCGCGCCTGGTGCCGATCTCGCCGATGATGGCGCGGACCGCGGTCGCGGCGGCCTGGCATCTGCGCCTGATCCCCGCCTCTCCCGGGCTGATGGAGATGGCGCTGCGCATCCCGGTCATGGACACCACGCGGGCGCGCACCGTCCTCGGCTGGCGGCCGGAACACACCGCGATCGAGGCGGTCGGCGAGCTGCTGGAGGGCCTGCGCACCGGGGCGGGCATGCCGACCCCCGTGCTGGACGCCCACGCCGGCGGCCCCGCCCGGGTCGGCGAACTCGCGACCGGCGTCGGCCGACGTCCCTGACGCCCTCCGGAGGGGCTCCGCCGTCGCCGACGGCACGCTCGGCGGCTCGCAGCGGCGACCGGCCGCATTCCTGACGGTGACCGGCCGCCCGCTTCCTGAGGGGGCGCGTGGGGGCCGGTCAGCGGGGGACGTGGTTGCGCAGCCCCAGTTCGTCCGGGTAGAGCGAGAAGTAGGTCTGCTCGGCCAGGTACGCCATGCCCGTGCCCTTGACGTGGTGGCGCAGCAAGGCGAGCGGCACGCTGAGGGCGACCTGGTGCGCCCGGTAGGCGTCGATCACCTCCACCAGGTCGGCGCGCCGCGCCCCGTCCAGGTCGTCGCTCACCATGCCGAGGCAGTGCTGCAGCACGTTGACGTTGCGGCCGACGCTCGCCCGGGTGGCCAGGGCCACGCGGAAGGCCCGGCCGTAGGCGGAGGCGAGCCGTTCCGGCGCGTTGGTGCCCGCCTCGGCGACCAGCCGGCCCATCCGGCGGTACTCCGCCGGGTCGTGCGCGAGGATCTGCATCTTGTGCCGGGAGTGGAACGCCACCAGGTCACCCGCCCGCCACTGGCCCTCCAGCAGCGCCCGCAGGCGGGCGTGGGCGAAGATCCGTTCCACGAACGCCTCGCGCAGCACGTCGTCGTGCAGCCGGCCCTCGTCCTCCACCGGCAGCAGCGGATGCGCCGCGATCATCGCCTCCGCGTACAGCCCCCGCCCGCGCCGTCCCGAGCCGTGCACGGGGACGCCGTGCAGGCCGCAGGTCGGGCTCTTGGCCTTGAAGACGTAGCCGTCCACCCGCAGCGCCGCCGCGCGCGCCTTGGCCAGCGCGGACATCGGCTCGGTGAGGTCCCTGCGCGAGGCGCGGGTCATCAGGCGCGTACCGCCGGGCGCCGCCTCCAGGCGGAGCGTCTCGCGGGGGGCGCCCAGGCCGATCTCGATCTCCGGGCAGATCGGTATCCAGTCGACCCAGGGGGCCAGGGCGCCGGACACGAAGCGGTCGCGGCTGTGGCCGCCGTTGAACCGCACGGGCTCCCCGAGCAGGCAGCTCGACACCGCGATCCGCGGCCGTGGCCGCCGCTCGGCGTTCACCGGAGGATTTGCGTTGTCTGTTGGCATTGGTCCGTTCGATCCTTTGGCGAGTGCCGCGTCCCTTACTGTCCCTTCGGCAGCGCTCCCCTCTGCGGATGCGTCCGACACATGTGGACGAGGTGTCCACATGTGGATAGGCTGGGCCCACTAACTGGACATGGTGTCCGGTTGGAGGGGACGGATCGTCATGAGCCATCTGCTGCACCTGGACGCCAGTGCCCGGAACATCTCGGTCTCCCGAGACCTCTCCCGGGCGTTCGCCGAGGTCTGGCGCGCGGCCCACCCGGAGGGCCGCTACACCTACCGCGACCTGGCGGCCGACCCCGTCCCGCACATCGGGCAGCCGTGGACCGAGCTGTGCGACTACGTGCTGGCACACGGGATCACCGACATCGCCCGCTACCGGGAGGCCGTGCGCACCCCCGCCCAGCAGGAGGCGTGGGCGACCCTCGCCCCGCTGCTGGGAGAGCTGACCGCCGCCGACGTGGTGCTGATCGGGACGCCGATGTACAACTTCTCCATCCCCTCGGCGCTCAAGGCCTGGCTCGACCAGGTGACCTTCCCCAAGATGTCGCTGGCCGGCCGCCGGTTCGTGGTCACCGGCGCCCGTGGCGGCGCGTACGGGCCGGGCACTCCGCGCGAGCCGTTCGACCACCAGGAGCGCTACCTGCGCGACTTCTTCGCGGGCCACTTCGGCGTCGAGGACGTCACCTTCGTCCACGCCGAGCTGACCAACGCGCGGGTCGACCCGGGCCTGGCGCACCTGCGCGAGCGGCAGGCCGCCTCCCTGGCCGCGGCCCGCTCACGCGTCCTCGCCGAGGCGGAGCGCTGACCGGCCGGGCGGACCGCCGGCCCTCCGGTGCGCCCTCCGCGGTCCCCGCCGCCGGGGACGCAGGGTCGGCCGCGACGGGGGTGGCCACCCGCGCCGGGACCGAACGGTTCACGGCCGCCGGCGCAGCGCCTTGTCCGCCAGGGCCGGCGGCACGTAGTAGCTGTCCGCCCGGTTGAGGTCGGTGCCCGGCGGCACGATCTCGTCGATCCGGTCCAGCACGTCCTCGGTCAGCACCGTGTCCGCGCCGGCCAGCAGGTCGTCGAGCTGCTCCATGGTGCGCGGGCCGATGATCACCGAGGTGATCGCCGGGTGGGCCAGGACGAACCCGACCGCCATGTGCGCCAGCGACAGGCCGGCCCCCGCCGCGAGCTTCGACAGCTCGCCGACGGCCTGGAGCTTGGCCGCGTTCCCGGGCAGCGAAGGGTCGAACTTGTGCCGTTCGACGGCCGCGCGGCCGGTGCTCGCCAGGTCGATGTCCGCGGCCTGGGTGTAGCGGCCGGACAGCCAGCCCGCCGACAGCGGACCCCAGCTCAGCACGCCCATCCCGTACTTCTGCGCCGTCGGCAGCACCGCCGCCTCCACGCCGCGCGCCAGGATCGAGTACGGCGGCTGCTCGGTGCGGAAGCGGACGTGGCCGCGCCGCTCGGAGACCCACTGCGCCTCCACGATCTGCTCCGCCGGGAAGGTGGAGCTGCCCACGGCCAGCACCTTGCCCGCCCGCACCAGGTCGGTGAGCGCGGAGAGGGTCTCGTCGATGTCGGTGGCCGGGTCGGGCCGGTGGATCTGGTAGAGGTCGATGTGGTCGGTGCCCAGCCGGCGCAGGCTGTTCTCGACCTCACGGACGAGCCAGCGCCTGGAGTTCCCGCCGTGGTTGGCGTCCGGGCCCATCGAGCCGTGGGCCTTGGTCGCCAGGACGACGTCGTCGCGGCGTCCCTTGAGCGCCTTGCCGACGATCTCCTCCGACTCTCCCTGCGAGTAGATGTCGGCGGTGTCGACGAAGTTGACGCCGGCGTCGAGGGCGCGGTGGATGATGCGCACGCAGTCGTCGACGTCCTTGTTGGCGAGGGCGCCGAACATCATCGCGCCGAGTGCGTACCGGCTGACCGAGATGCCGGTCCCACCGAGGGTGCTGCGCTTCACGAGGTACCGCCTCCTGCGGATCGTTGCTGTTGACACGTCGTCTCGTGCCCACATCCTTCGCGGACACGTCGTTCCGCGGATACGGAGTCCAGTCTCCGTTTCGCGCGGGGACGGCACCAGGTCAGGCGCAACCTGGGTCCGGCAGAACCCCCCAGGGACCCGGCCGCCGCATAATGACTGGCATGGGGCATGCCGAGGACGAGATCACTCCATTTCTGAAGGCACGACGGGCCGCGCTGGACGCCGCGTCCCTGGGGCTGCCCGACGGCCTCGCACGGCGGCGGGTGCGCGGACTGCGCCGCGAGGATGTCGCACGGCTCGCCGGGGTGAGCGTCGACTACTACACGCGCATCGAACAGGGGCGGGCGCACGCCGTCTCCGACGCGGTGGTCGACGCGATCGCGCGGGCGCTGCGGCTGACCCCCGACGAGCACGCCTTCCTGCGCAACATCTCCCACGGCCGACGGGGCGCCCACACCGAGGTCTGCGACGCCGGCGCCGGCCCACGCCCGCGCGTACGGCCGCAGCTCCTGGAACTGCTGGAGGCCATGGGGGACACCGTCCCCGCCGTCGTCTACGGCCCCGGCACCGACCTGCTGGCCTGGAACACGATCATCGGCCGCATCTGGTTCGACCTCGACGCGCTCCCGGAGGCGGAGCTCAACGGCGCCCGGCTGATGTTCCTGCACCCCGACGCCAAGGCGCTGCATCCCGACTGGGAGGCGGAGGCGGAGGAGACCGTCGCGAGCCTGCGGGCGCAGATCGGCCGCCGCGAGGACGAGGCCCGGGTGCAGCGGGTGGTCTGCGACCTGCGGGAACAGAGCGAGGAGTTCCGGCACTACTGGGACGTCCAGGCGGTCAGGGAACGAACCCAGGGCATCAAGCGCATCCTCCACCCGCAGGTGGGCGAACTGGTGCTGACCTACGAGGCGTTCTCCCTGCCGACCGACCCCGGCCAGCGCCTGTGCACCTACACGGCCCCCAAAGGCTCCCCCACAGCGGCCAAACTCCGCACCCTCACCGAACCCGCCACCGCGACCGCCTGACCGCCCTCACCGCCGGGCGGAGCATTCCCGGAACTCGACCCGCGTGCTCGACGTTGATCGACCGACCATTTCCCCTCGACATGGCGAGGACGACTTGACCACGTCACGATTAGTCCGCACGGCGACCGCGATAGTGGCGGTCGCCGCATGTGCCGCCTCCGGATGCAGTCTGACCCGTAATGAGCTGGTCCCGGCCGACTCGCAGCCGATTCCGCAAAGGGCGTCCGACGAACCCGACGACGCCGATGACGCCGATGACGTCGATGACAAGGTCGAGGGCTTCATAGAGGTCTGCGTCACCAGGAAGACGCGGACGCGGGTCAACTACCGGGGGTGTGACGACGCGCGGCCCGCGGTCACCTGGTACTACCTCCCGCTGAGCGCCAAGGTGCCGGCCGTAGGCTCGACGGCGAAACGCGGTACGTTCAAGCGGCCGAAAGCCGATCTCTACCGGGCGCCCGCCAAGGGAGGCCTCGGCACGAAGGTGATGATCGCCGACGTGGAGGACCGCGTCGAGATATGCGTGCTCAGAAGCAGCCGCATCCGGTTCTCCGAGATCAGATGCGATGACGGCGAGAAGGGCTACGGCTGGTACTACATCCGCATCGACGGCCACGTCCCGCCGGTGGGCAAGAAGGCCGAGGACGGTTCCTTCCGCAAGCCGTACGGCGACACCTACCGCGCCCGCAGAAAGGGCGGGGACGCGGCCAAGGCCGCGATCGACTACGAGGACCCGGATGCCGTCGAGACCGACGACGGCGAAGAAGAGGAGGAGAACTGCACCTACACGATCAACGGGCAGTGCGTCGCCACCAACAAGTGCACCGCGATGATCAACAATGTCTGCGCCGACGGCGACGGTTCCGGATCATCCACCACCGAAAGCTGCCACAGCGTCTACATGCACAAACGATGGATCCGCCGCTGCAGCTGACGATCGATCGCCGTGGGTGATCGTCGCATGCCGTGTGGAACCCGGGCCGGACCAGGCGGCGATCTTCGAGGCTCTCCGGTCGCCTCTGCTCTCGCCCCGGCCGCTCGTCGCTCGTGGGCGGGGGATTCACTGTCCGGTCGCCCGCGGTGGTGGGCGTCAGAAAAATTTTCAGAATTTTGGATCTTGATGAAGGGAACTTTCAGGGTTATGTTCATGATCGTCCCGTCCTTCTCTACAGGCGGTGAGATGTCGAGACGTTTCCCTGACGGCGGCCTTCTCCGTGCGCCGAGGTCGAGCTCGGTGTCGCCGGCGTAGTCCCGCCGCACGCTCATCGACATCAGGGAACCGGGCGTCGCACCGTGACCCCCCGTTGCACCTGTTCAGAGAGGTGAGCATGCCCACTCCCGGCGGTCCGATCCGGCCCACGACCCTCAGATCCGCGCTCACTGCCTTACTGGTCACCTGCGTGGCGGCGCTGCTGCCCCAGGCGGCCTCGGCACAGAGCTCAAGCGTCCTGGCCCTGTCCCACAAGAGCCCGTTCAACTGCGGGAAGACCTTCTACGCCAACAACTGGTCCCCCGGTCACAGCCCCTCGGGCGCCATCGACTGGCAGGACTACGGCGGCGACGACATCAACGGCGAGACGGTACGCGCTACCGCCGCGGGCACCGCGTACTTCAACGACGCCGGGAGCACGAGCTACGGCAAGTGGGTCGAGGTCCGGCACAGCGACGGCACCAGCACCCGCTACGCCCACCTGTCGAGCATGGTGAAGGCGGCCGGCGGCTCCATGAGCGTCGGCCAGGGCACGACGATCGGGACCGTCGGCTCGACGGGCGGCTCCACGGCTCCGCACCTGCACTACGAGCAGCGGACCTCCGGCGGCGTGGTGGACACCAGCCCCACCGTCGAGGGCGTGACCGTGTCCCTGGGCCAGAAGAAGGCCATCACCAGCACCAACACCTGCGGCGGTAGCAGCAACCCCTACACCCCCGAGGAGGTCTGCGGCAGCGGCTACGCGGTCATCGACTCGGCCGCCCTCACCGGTGGCCGCGCCTACCTGCTCTACAACTCGGGCAACCGTTACAACTGCGTCGTGACGCTGAAGACCACGAACCTCGGCACGGCGTCGGCGGTGTCGGCCTTCCTGGAGCCGCAGGGCGAGAGCCGGACCACCGACTCGGGCAGCTACGGCTACTACGCGGGCCCCGTCAGACGGGACGCGGCGGCGCAGTGCGTCAGGTGGGGCGGCTCGGTCGGCAGCAGCTCCTACACCAGCCCCTTCGAACACTGCGGCTGACCCGGCCGCGATCGCATCCGCGGCCCGGCCGGTGAGAAGCCTGGACGGCGCCACTTCACCGACCGGTCCTCCCGGCACGGCACGACGCCGAAGGCCGCCACCCGTCACGGGAGGCGGCCTTCGGCCTCGCCGCGCCGGAGGCCCCCGGTGGGCCGGTCAGGAAACGCCGACGACGGGCGCCTCCCGCGGAGGAAGGGCCTGCCGGCCGGGCAGGCCCTCCTGGCCGGGCTCGACGCTCTTGCCGGCCGGGGTGTTCACGTGCCGGGGGAGCAGGGCGTCGAAGACCGCGGCGCGGTCGAAGCGCATCGCCCGGGCGCGGGCGCGATGCTCCAGGTCCTGCCGCTCGGCGGTGGACATGTCCAGCACCACCCGGTCCACCGTCGCGGCCAGGCCGGCGACGTCCCCGGCTTCGACGATGACGGCGGTGTCGCCCACCGCCTCCGACGTCCCGCCCGTCAGGGTGGTGACGATCGGCCCGCCACCGGCCAGCATCTTCTCGGCCAGCGCGATGCCGAACGTCTCGACGAAGTCGGGCTCGGGCTTGGTGGGCAGGACGTAGGCGGCGCAGCCGCGCATGAGCAGCGGCTTCTCGTTGTCGTCGACATCGGTGAGGAAGACCACCCGCTCGTCCTGCCGGGCCATCTCCCGCACCTGCTCCAGCGCCGGTCCCGTCCCGGCGACCACCAGTTTCACCCGCGACCGGCAGCGCATCTTCCCGTAGGCGTCCAGCAGGTCGTGGATCCCCTTGGCCGCGGTCACCCGGGACAGGAACAGGATGTACCCGTCGCGCTCCAGGCCGCGGCGCGCGAGCGCGGCGTCCACCTGCGCCGGATCCGGGTCGAGGAAGGCGGCGGAGTCGATCGGCGGGTAGCTGACCGTCACGCGGCGCCGGCACTGTTCGGCGAACGTGGTGCCGCAGTGGGCGTCCACCTGCTCGGCCGAGGCGATGATCTCCTCGCGGGTGTACTCGGAGACCGCGACGACCTCGTCGCCCGACAGGAACGTGGTGAACAGCACGGTCGCCGCGCCGAACCGGCCTTCCCGCAGACACGACCGGATCACGTTGGTCACGTCCGACCCGACCGCCTTGGCGATGGTGTGCACGTCCGGCGCGAACCCGGCCGCCCGCGCGGCGGCGACCGCGTCCATCACCACCGTGGTGTGCGGGACGAGGTACATCGACAGGCAGGTCGTGGGAACGGGCTCGGCGAGCAGTTCGACCAGGCGGCCGGTGAGGCCGGCCTGGTGGCGGCCGTCCGGCACCCGGTAGTCCCCGACCGGCTCCGGCCGTTCCACGGTGATGCCGGGGCTGTAGGGCAGCAACCGGTCCAGCGGCTTGAGCGGCAGCCCGGCCGCCTGCAGCGCCGGAATCGGCCAGGTCAGCAGCCGTACGTCGTCGAAGCCGCGGGTCAGCGCCACCTCGGCGAGATTGCGGGCCTCGCCGGAGTGCCCGCAGATGACCGGGTCGGCCCTGACCACGATGACGAGACGGCGACGGGGATGGGTCATCATGCTTCCTCTGGTGTCTCGGGACGATCGGAACAGAACGGCCTGCAGATCGGAACAGAACGGCTGGCAGATCGGGACGGGACGGGCCGGCGGATCGTCAGGGGGGCGGGACCGCGGATCGGGACGGGATGGAACGACGGAACAACTACGGGCAATCGGGCGGATCGGCTGGGAACGAACGGGCGGTGCAGCTGGGGACGGCGGGCGTATCGGCTGGGGGCGGCGGGGGATCAGCCGGGCGAGGGCGGCCGATCAGAGCGGGACTCCGGGCGGATCGGACAGCGACGGCGGGCGGATCCTGCGCCCCCACGCCGACGGCTCCGGGCCCAGCCGCAGGTGCAACCGGCCGCCGCGGTGCACGGTGGCGGCGCTCAGGTGCGTCGCGTGCAGCGGTTCACCGTTGAGGGTGGCCGACTGGACGTACTGCGCCGGCGGCTCACGATCGACGCCGTCGACGCCGATCGGCGTCTCGCGGTGCCCGCTGGTCTCGATGACGAACTCCCCGCCGCCGGCCCGGAGAACGGCCCGGGGGAACGCGGGCGCGTTGACCAGGAACAGGTTCTGCCCGGCGATCGGGAACAGCCCGAGCGACGCCCACACGTACCACGAGCTGAGGCCGCCGGAGTCGTCGTTGCCCGGCAGCCCGCCGGGGCCGGTGCCGAACTGCCAGGTCAGCGCCGCGTGCACCACCTCGGAGGTGCGGTCGGGCCGGCCCGCGTAGTGGTAGGCCCACGGGGCCTCCATGTCGGGCTCGTTGTTCAACCCCTCGAACCGGTTCAGGGCGTATCCGGCCGCCATCTCGGCCGCCCGAGGGCGGCGGCCGGGCTGCGTCACGGGGGCGGCGTCGAAGCCGAAGAACCTGTCCAGCTTGCCGGCGAAGGCCGCGTCACCGCCGGCCAGGGCGATGCGCGCGGCCATGTCGTGCAGCAGCCGGAAGGAGTAGTTCCACTTGCCGCCCTCGTAGAACTCCGAGTCGCGCAGCAGGCCGGTGCTGGAGTCGAAGGCGTTGGACCACTGGCGCCCGCGGTCCTCCAGGTCCTCGGCCAGACGCCGGTCGTTCAGCGCCCGGGCGACCTGCGCCGTGCAGTGGTGGGCGTAGGCCAGGTCCAGGGTGTGGGTGATCGGGTGCACCACCCCGTGCTCGAAGAAGTCCTCGCCGTACAGGCGGCGCAGGTCGTCGACCATGTGCACCAGCGCCCAGTTCCAGTCCAGGCCCGTGCGGCCCAGAGCGTGGGCGTCCGCCAGCGCGGTGTGCGCGAGCGCGCTGGCCTGGCGGAAGAACCGGTCGGCGCCGCGGGCCATCCGGTACCCGATCGGGAAGTTGCCCTCCTCCTCGCACACCCGGATCAGCGACTCCAGCAGGTCCATGGCCCGGTCCGGCGCGATCACCGCGAGCAGCGGCAGCTGCGTCTTGTAGATGTCCCACATGGTGCACACGTCGAACGCGTACGGCCCAGGAGTCGGCCAGAACGGGCTCTCGTCGTCGGCGAAGCACGGCTTGATCAGCGAATGGTAGAGCGCCGTCCCGAACACGGTGCGGCGCGCCGGCGTGCCCCCCTCGACCTGGACCCGGTCGAGGTGATCGCCCCAGCGGCCCCGAGTGCGCGAACGCACCTCGTCGAACGCCGGCCGCCCGTGCCCGCACTCGCGCTCCAGGTTCTCCCGCGCCTGGTCGCATCCGCGCAGCGAGAACCCCAGCCGCACCTCGATGGTCTGCCCCGCGGCGGCCGGGCCCATGAAGAGCATGCCGAAGGGCCGCAGCGTGGTGTGCCGGATGCTGTCGAAGTCCAGGCGGGTGCCGCCGTCGATGAGCCGCCGGTCGTACCACAGCATCTGCCGCCAGCCCGGACTGTCCACCTCCAGGTGCACCGACAGCGGGACGCCCTCCATCACGACCGTGCCCTGCGCCCGGCCGTGGCCGATGCTCTCGACCTGCGCCCGCAAGGGCACGGTGCGGCCCAGCTCGATGGCCAGGCCGCCGCAGGACAGGTCGACCACGACGCGGGCGCTGCGGTGCTCGGGGAAGGTGTACCGGTGCACGGCCACCTTGGCCCCCACGGTGAGCTCGCAGCGGACCCCGGTGTCCAGGGTGGCCGCGTAGTACCCGGCCTCCGCCACCTCCTCGCGCAGCCCCCACGCCTCGCCGAGCGCGTCCAGCGGCTGCACCATCGGCGTGACCCGGACGTAGTTGTAGTACTTGCGGATCGCCCCGGTGCCCGACTGCTGGAAGTGGGTGAACCCGGACGCCTCCAGCCGTTCGAACATCTCCTCGGGCACGCCCTCGGTGTTCTTCGCGTAGCGCCCGTAGCCGGTCGGATACGCGCCGGAGTAGGCGCAGGCCGACACCATGCCGAGCGGCGAGGTGGCCCCCGGGTGGGTGTTGCCCACCTGCGGTTTCGGCCACCACCAAGTAGCGGCCAGACCGTGCCCTCGAGGCAGGTCGGTCGCCGCGGTGCCGATGAAGGGGTCGATGTCGTCGAGGATGGCCGGACTCTATCCGGCCAGCCCCCACCTGCGGGTTTCGCGGAGATGAACTGCTTGTTCCAGACGTGTCAACCTGATCGCGGCGGCGCGCTCAGAAGCGGTACGACCCCACGATGGCCGCCTCGCTCCGTGCGAGGGTGCCGGGAACCACGCGCTCGCCGATGCCTCGCTGGAATGCCTTGAACGCGGCGGAGTCCGCCAGCGGCTCGCGGTCGTCCTCACCGACCACGATGTGGACGAAGCTCACGCCGTCGCCGAGCCGGAACGCGGCGTAGCGCAGCCCGCCCGGATCGTCGTGCGCGAGCTCGGACATGACGTCCTCCACCAGCCGCTGGTTCTCGTCCGCGGATTCGGGACGGGTCTCGTACCGTACGATCACTACCTTGCTCATCGTTCCTCCTGTTTGCTGGAGATGGATTTTCGCTTCGCTTGGACCTGTCGGCGCCATGACGGCGCCTGGGCCGCCTATCCGGTGGCGTCGAGCCGCGTCGCGCGGCGCACGGTGCGGGCGAGGGCGATCCCGCCGATGACGCCGGCGAGGCTCAGCACCGCCATCCACCCCGCCGCCGTGGACATCGCGTGCGCCGACACGTGCTCCCGCAACGGCGGAAGCGACGGTAACGGCGTGGCCTGGGAGAGGTAGACGGCGCCGAACACGGCGACGCCGACGACCTGCCCGAGTTGCATCGTGGTCGTGAGCAGGCCACTCGCGTCCGCCGCCCTGGCGGGCGGCACGTGGACCAGTGCCTGGGAGAGCAGCGGGCTGAGGGTCAGGCCCATCCCGGCCCCGCAGACGACCAGAGCCGTCCACATCAGCGGGCCGCCCTGGGTACCGTCCTGGAGTCCGGCGGCGATACCCAGGTAGGCGAGAGCGGAGATCACCATGCCGGCCGGCGGCAGTAGGTGGTGGACGCGTGCGGGCAGCCTCCGCCAGAAGAAGCCGGCCACCCCGAACACCCCCGCGAGCGGGGCGAAGGTCAGCCCGGCACGCAGCGCGCCGTCGCCCAGCCCTTGCTGCAGGTGCAGCGCGAGGGTGAACATCAGCCCGCCGTAGGCGACCTGCATGCAGATCAGAGTGCCGATCCCCGACGCCGTCCCCGGGGCCCGCAGCACCGCCAGGTCGAGCAACGGGTCGCCCCCGCGGGCCGCGACACCCCGTTCGACCAGGACGAAGACCCCGGCCAGCACGATCCCGGCGGCGACGCACCCGAACGTCCAGGCCGGCCGGCCGGTTTCGTGTCCGAGCACCAGCGGCAGCACGACCAGGACCACCGCCGGCACCGCGACGGCCAGGCCGGCGAAGTCGAGCCGCCGGGTACCGCGCGGCTCGTCCGCCGGCACCAGCCGGGGGACCAGCGCCACCAGCAAGATTCCCAGGGGCACGTTGACCAGGAAGACCGGCCGCCACGAGGCGCCCGCCAGGTTCGCCTCGACCAGCACGCCGCCCAGGACCAGCCCCGCCAGCGCCCCCACCGACAGGACGACCCCGTAGGCCGACAGCGCCTTGGCACGCGCCGCGCCCTGGAACCGCGTCTGGATGACGCTCATGATCTGTGGCACCATCACCGCCGCTCCGGCCCCCTGTACGGAACGGGCGATGACCAGCGTCGCGCCGTCCGGCGCGATACCGCAGACCAGCGAGGCCAGGGTGAACACGATGGCGCCGAGCAGATACATCCGCCGCCGGCCATGGAGATCACCGAGCCGGGCTCCGGTGATCAGCAGCATCGCGTACGCGACCGTGTACCCGCCGGCCACCAGTTGCAGGGACGCTCCGGAGGCGTGCAGGTCCGCCCCGATCGACGGCAGTGCCACGTTGACGATGGTGACGTCGAGCAGGCCCATGAACTGACCGAGCAACAGCACGGCCAGCATCAGCCAGAGCCGCCCTCCCCGCCGGTCCGCCGAGCCTGCCGGCCTGGTCCTGACGTCCGGACTGACCATGTCGGTTCCTTTCGGCACCTTCGCCGCCCGGGAAGGGGAGCGTCGATGCGATAGCGCTGAGCCGTGCCGCGTGGAGGTCGTCCAGCACGACGCCTCTCCGGACCACGGCGACATCCCGGCCGCGCGCGACCTGGGACGATCGTGCGCGGTCACCGGTACAGATCCGGCCGGCCACCGGAACTCATCGGCCGGCCACCGGAACTCATCGGCCGGCCACGGGAGATCCGGATCCTCAGGTACGCGGTGGTGCCGCGGGCCGGTCCCGCCTGGACGCGCCACGGCGGCGACCGATGATTTCCGGCCCCTGCCGGGATCTGTACCGGTGGAGGGTGACGCGGGTGCGACACACTTGTCCGACGACGGTTGGGAGAAGACGATGGACCGCGAGGAGCCGATGACCTCGGGTGGCGAGGACTTCGCCCGTCTCACCGACCCGTTCCGTCACGAACTGCTGGCCTACTGCTATCGCATGCTCGGTTCGGTGCACGATGCCGAGGACCTCGTGCAGGAGACCCTGCTCCGTGCGTGGCGCTCCTACTCCGGTTTCCAGGGCCGGGCGTCGCTGCGTACCTGGCTGTACCGGATCGCGACCAACGTGTGCCTGAGAGCGCTCGAGAACCGCGGCCGGCGACCGCTCCCGTCCGGCCTGAACGGCCCGGCCGGGGATCCGGACACGCCTGTGGCCGTCGCGTCGTCCGAAGTGGCGTGGTTGCAGCCGATGCCCGACGTGCTGTTCGTCAGCGCGGCACCCGACCCCGCCTCGGTCGTCGCCTCCCGCGCGGGGATGCGCCTGGCCCTGATCGCCGCCCTGCAGTACCTCCCCGCCAGGCAACGCGCCGTGCTGATCCTGCGCGACGTGCTGGGGTGGCGGGCGTCCGAGGTCGCCGAGCTGTTCGAGGTCTCGGTCGCGACGGTCAACAGCCTGCTGCAACGCGCCCGGGTACGCCTCGAAGAGGACACGCCGGGCGAGGACGAGCTCTTCGAGCCGACCGACCCCGGCCGGCGCGCGCTGCTCGACCGGTACGCCACCGCGTTCCAGAACGCCGACATCGCCGAGCTCATGCGACTCCTCACGGCCGACGCGGTGTTCGAGATGCCCCCGATCCCCACCTGGTTCGCCGGCCGCCGGACGATCGGGAGCTTCCTCGCCACCCGGGTACCCGCGACGCCCGAGGACCTCCGCATGGTCCCGGCCGCCGCCAACGGGCAGCCGGCGCTCGCCACCTACCGGCGCCACGATGACGGACTGCACCACGCGCACTCGATCCAGGTCTTCACCCTCGCCGAGGCACACATCGCCCGAGTGACCTCTTTTCATGACCTGACCCTGTTCGCGACGTTCGGCCTGCCCGGCGCCTTGCCCGAAGCGGGTCCTGCCGCGCCGACCGTGGCCGGGAACCGGACGAGCGGGGCTGGGAACCGGACGAGCGGCCCGGTGCGGCCGTGCGTCATCGCTTCGTCAGAGCGCCGACGCTGAGCAGGAAGTCTCCGCCGTTCTCGTCGGCTCCGGCCATGACCGACGCCTGGCGCCGGCCGTCGCTCGCGATCGCCCAGAAGGTGAGTTGGACGGTTCCCCGCGCGGTCCGGCAGGTCTGGACGGCCGGGTCGAGCTCGGCGGTGTTGCCGCGTGCGGTCAGCGTCCAGTCGCACCCGTCGGCGGTGCGGGCCGTCACGGTGCTCCTTCGGCCGCTCGTGAACGTGACGAGCCCCTGCTGCGGCGTCTGCACGGATCGCACCTGGCCGTCGGGGTCGGTGTAGCGCGTGGTGAGCACGTTCACGCGCGACCGCGGGTCGGACGCGTCGTACTGCCAGGATCCCGGGAAGACCTTCCGCGCCTGCGCCCACGCGTGGCCTGCGACCTTGGTGCGGCTGCCCTGGTCGAGGCGGAACTCGTAGTCGCCGGTCGGCTGGTGGCTGACGGCCACGATGCTCTCCCGCTCCCGCTCCCGGTCCCCGGACAGGGAGACCGACCACTTGGTGATGGTGTACGCCGAGCCGATGACGTGGTTGAAGCAGTACTGGGACGGGGAGTCGAGCTCCAGCGAGGTGGGGAGCACCGCGAACGTCCACGTGCACCCCTGGTCGGTGTGGCCCGTGATCCTGCCGCCGGCCGCCTTGGAGAACACGATGGTCCCGATCTGCGGAACCTGGATCGACGGGCCCGGACGGCAGCTCGTGCTCGTGTCCGGGCAGCTGATGACCGCGATGTTCCGCATGCTCTCGCGTACGGGCTGGTCGTAGTTCCACGTTCCCAGGTACTCGCGCCCGCTCCACGCCTGCGCCTGTGTCTGTGCCTGTGCCGGCCCGGGTGCCGCCACGCCGATCGCGGTCCATGTCGCCAAGCCCAGGGCCATCAGCGGTGCCAGGGCGGTGAAACGC
The DNA here is from genome assembly GCF_042665155.1 of Sphaerisporangium rhizosphaerae. Taxonomy (NCBI): domain Bacteria; kingdom Bacillati; phylum Actinomycetota; class Actinomycetes; order Streptosporangiales; family Streptosporangiaceae; genus Sphaerisporangium; species Sphaerisporangium rhizosphaerae. The sequence goes on from NZ_JBHTCG010000013.1 coordinate 182,569, forward strand.
CTGATGAGCATGATTTCCTCCTCTGTGTTCGAGGCTGCTGTGTTCGGGGCTGCTGTGTTCGGGGCTGCCCAGGAACCTACGGCCGGCCGGTGATGTGCTTCGTCGCCCCTGCGTCCCCTTCGGAGCTACTCCCGGCGTCGTAGATCCGCCGATCCTCATCCCCGTGACGTACGCACCCGCCGAGCCTGGCCCGCCGTCACCCGGGGTCATCCGCCGATCCTCATCCCGCGACGTACGCACCTGCCGTCGCCCGGGGCCATCCGCTACTTTGGGAGGCGGACCGATTCGTCGATGGCCCGGGCGTGCCGCTGAAAGCGCCCATCGTGATGTGCCTTCATCTCCTCCGCGCCGGAGCGCCTCGCACCCTGCGGTGAGCGGGCGCGCCGTACGGGTCCGCACCCGTGAAGACCTGCGAACCGAGCGGCGGCGACGCCCGCCGCGCTGCCTGGGACACCTGACGGCCGCGCCCCTCTGGCCGCTGCACGGGGTCAATCTCGGGACCCTGCTCCGCACGTGCGACGCCGTCGGCGCCTGCCTGGCCGTACCGCGCCTGCCATGGGTGCCCGAGGCGCTCCGCCGCGGGAACACGCTGCGCCACCCCGCCTGCGTGCACTGGGTGGGCGACCCGCTGGACTGGCTCGCCCGGCAGCGGTCGGCCGGAACCCGAGTGCTCGGTGTCGAACTGGCCGAAGACGCGATACGGCTGGCGGACCTGCCCATGTCACGTCAGCCGACCATCGCGCTCCTCGGCCACGAGAGCGACGGCATCCCGCCCGAGGCGCTCGACCTGCTCGACCAGGTGGTGGAGATCCCGATGATCGGCACCGGAGCCAGCCTCAACGTCGCGGTCGCCGCCTCCCTCGTCCTGTACAAACTGGCCGGCTTCGCCTGACACGCCCCGATCGGTTCGCCTGATCGTCGGCGCCAGGTCGTCAGCGTCGAATCTCGTGGACCCGTTGAAGGGAGAAGGCGGGCTGACCAGGGGTTTTGTCACATATCGCGGGGCTGTCCGGTCTGAGCTGGTGCACGGCCGGAAGGAGCCGGCCACCGTCACGCGAAGGAAGCCTGATGAGCACCGATCACGCCCACGCCCACCACCTCGAGAACCCCGACAAGAGCGGGCCGCCGCCGAAGATCGACGTGGTCGCCACCGTGCCGGGGGCGCCGCCCGCGCCGGAGGGGGCCGAGGCGATGACGATCCTGGTCACGTTGCCGCCGAACAGCCCCGGCGCGCCGCCGCACCGGCACTCCGGGCCCGCCTTCGGATACGTGGTCAAGGGAGCCATCAACTTCGAGCTCGAAGGCGAGCCCGTGCGGGTCGTCCCGGCGGGCGAGGCGTTCTGGGAGCCCGGCGGGGACGTGATCCACTACCAGGACGGCAACCACCTGGCCGAGGAGGAGTCGGCGTTCGTGGTGACGATGTTCTGCGCGCCCGGGCAGCCGATGCTGACCGTGGTCGAGCCGGAGGAACTGGAAGCCCGGCGCGACCGCCGCGCGCCGCGGCCATGACGAAGATCTCGCTCAACGCGGTCGTCCGCGACCTGCTCACCCACGCCCGTGCGGCCGGCAGCGGTCGCGACGCCACCACCGTCCACGGCGGGCACGACCGTTCGCTGCGGCAGACCGTCATCGCACTGCGGCAGGGCGAACACATCCACGAGCACGAGCATCCCGGCGAGGTCACCGTGCACGTGCTGTACGGATGGGCGCGGCTCGTCGCCGGGCCCGACTCCTGGGACGGGCAGCCGGGCGACCTGCTCGTCATGCCCCGACGCCGCCACCGCGTGGAGGCCGTACAGGACTGCGCACTCCTGTTCACCGCCGCACGCTGAACCCGGCGTCAAAGGCGGGAACCGGCCTCGGTTCCCGCCTCGGTGTTCCCGAGCGGCCAGGCCCTCGGCGGCGGCGGTGTGAGGCAGAGGATGGTCAGCGCGCGAGCCACTCCCGGTAGGTGGTCGTGGCGATCACGGCGCCGTCCTTGGCGAGGAGGGCGTCGCCACGCGCGGCGGCGTACATGCCGGCGCTGTCATCGATGACGACGGCGCGGCGGTCGCCGCGGGCGGCGAGAGCGAGCCTGCCCAGCTCGTCGAGCGGGAGAACCTCCGGACCGGCGATGTCCCGGGTGCCGCGCAACGGTGCGTTCACGCTGACGTCGGCCACGACCCGGGCGACGTCGTCCGCGGCGATGGGCTGCATGAGCGTGGCGGGCAGGCGGACGGTGTGCTCGTCGGAGGTCCAGGACATCACCGTGTCGATGAACTCGAAGAACTGCGTGGCACGCACGATCGAGTACGGCACGGGGCCCGCCTTCACCATGTCCTCCTCCAGCACTTTCGCCCGGTAGTAGACCAGATCGGGCACCAGGTCGACGCCCACGATCGACAGGATGACCGCGTGCCCGACACCGGCCGCCTCGGCGGCCTCCAGCAGGTTGCCCATGGTCGTCTCGAAGAAGGCGGGGGAGGCGTCGCCGAAGGTCCGCGGCTTGGTCAGGTTGACCACGACGTCAACGCCGCTCAACGCCTCCGGCAGGCCCTGCCCGCTGAGCAGGTCCACCCCGCTGGACCTCGCGTGCGACACCGCCTCGTGCCCGTCCGCGTTCAGCATCTTGACCACCCGGGCCCCGATGAGGCCGGTCCCCCCGATGACAGCGATCTTCATTTCCCCCGGCCTTCCTCTGGCTCTCAAACTTCTCGTACCCAACTGCCCACGCCGGCCCGCGTACGCGCTCGAACCCGAAGTGCTCCTGTTACCCGATGACCCTCGTCGGATCCGCGTACGCGATCGTCCGCGAAGTGCTCCTGGTAGCCGACGCCCCCACGTCCGACCCGCGTACGCGCTCGGACGTGCAGGGTCGTCCCGTCCGCGGAACCGGACGTGCAGTGCCGTCTCGCCCGCGGAACCGGACGTGCAGTGCCGTCTCGCCCGCGGAACCGGACGTGCAGTGCCGTCTCGCCCGCGGAACCGGACGTGCAGTGCCGTCTCGTCCCCCCAACCGGACGATCACGCGGTCGGTAACGGTTTCGAGCTAGTATCAATCGATACCGTATTGAACGAACAGATACCAGGTAGTGTTCTCCCATGGCCGCCGACAAGCCCCACGGTCCCACCGCCCCGCGTGCCACCGGCCGTCCTGGGGACGCCTCGCCGTTCGCCCTCGGCCTGCTGCTGCGCCGGGCGCACTGGCGCGCCGCCGCGGCGGCCACGGAGGCGCTCCGGCCGCTCGGCATCGAGCTGCGGCATTTCGCCGTCCTGCTGGTGCTGGTCGACCACGGGCCCACCCCGCAGAGGGACCTGGTGACGGCGACAGGCTCGGACAAGGCGGGCATCATGCGCGTGGTGGACGACCTGGAGCAAAGGGGACTGGCCGTACGCAAAACCGTGCCGGGGGACCGGCGGGTACGAGCCGTCGAGATCACCCCCCAAGGCCTCGAACTCTTCGACGCGGCCCACGTGGCGGCGCAGTCCCTGACCGAACGCCTGGTCGCCGAACTGACCCCCGAAGAGGCCGACCAACTCAAGCACCTGCTCACCCGCGTCGCCTACCCCACCGACGATCAGACTTAAGCGGCTCCGAGGTGCTCGCCGCCCACCCGACTCGGCACGCACCGCGGTTTGTCGGTGGGGGGATCTACTGTCCCGGCCATGACCTCAGCGACGCAGGCGTACACCTACGCCGCGCCTTCCTCCCTTGTCGACGGTCGTCTCGGGTTGGCGACCTCCGGTGGGCGTGCCCTGTCCGGCCCTGCCGTGGCGCCCCGGTTCTTCAGCGGCGTGGTGACCCAGGCGGCGCCCGCCGCGGCGGGCCTGCTCGGCGTCGCCGATGTGGCGCTGGCCCGCTACCACCAGCCCCAGGCGCGGCCCGGCTGGGTGCGGGACCCGGTGGTGACGTGCGATGGAGACCGGTTGCGGTTGGAGTCCTTCTCGGCCTGCGGCGGGGTGTACGCCCGGCTCGATCTGCTGAACGGCGCGCTCGACGGCGAGGTGCTCGACCGGGGCACCACCAACGTCGACGTGAACGCGCCGCTCCGCGAGGCGCTGGCGCGCATCGGCGCGCGCGACCCGTTGCACCTGGGGGTGGGCCTCGACGAGCTGGTCGTGACCACGATGGACGGCGCGGTGGTGGAGAAGAAGGTCCCGCTGCCCGAACGCTGGTTGCGCGGGTTCGCCGAGGTGCAGGTCATCGCCTCGGGCATGGACCAGCGCGGTGCGCTGACCGGCATGGCGGCGGTGCGGTTCCTGCGCGGGCTGCCCAAGAAGGGCACGGTGTGGGTGGCGCAGGCGGGGCGTGAGCTGAAGGTGTCCGACCGTCAGATGCCGGGCTCGGTCCAGCTCGCCGGCCCCAACCGGCTCGGCACCCTCCTGCCGTTGCTGCGCTTCGCGAAGTCCCTGCGGGTGTACGGCCCGGCCGACGCCGCCTCCAGCGCCTGGGAGCTGGAGCTTCCCGGCATGCGCTACACCCTCACCCTCTCGCCCGAGCGCTGGCGCGGCTTCTCCGGCGAGGGCGCGGTGCTCGACGACCTGGCCACCGGCGAGGCCGAGAACGACGCCGACGTGGTCGGCATGCTGCTGAACTTCGAGCCCGAAGTCGAGATCGGCCTGCTGGCCGCCCGGGCGGGCATCCCCGCCGACCGGGTGCGGGCCGCGCTGACGCGGCTCGGCGCCGCCGGCCGGGTCGGCTACGACTTGGCCGAGGCCGCCCACTTCCACCGTGAGCTGCCCTACGACAAGGACAACGTGATCCTGCTCAACCCGCGGCTGGCCAAGGCGCGCAAGCTCGTCGATGCGGGCGCCGTTCGCCTCGAAGGCGAGTCGGCCACCGTCCACACCTCGGGCGGCGCGCGCCGGGTCTCGCTGGCCGACGGCTCCTGCACCTGCGAGTGGTGGTGGGACCATCGCGGCTCCCGCGGGCCGTGCAAACACGTGCTGGCCGCCCGCATCGTCGCCCGCGCCGCCGTGGAGGTCTCCCGATGACCCTCTGGACGGAGATCCGCGAGCTGGTCACGCGCAACCAGGTCACCCGCCTGGCCGACCGTCTGGTCACGCTCAGCGAGGAGGAACGCGCGGAGCTGGGCGGGCGGTTGCCCGGCCTGGTCAAGGAGCTGCGCAGCGCCCGCACCGAGCAGGTGCGCGCCGAGCATCCCGACGACTTCGAGGAGATGGCCTCCTGGGAGGTCGGCGACCTGCTCGACGAACTGGCCGGCGCGCTGCTGCTGACCGGTGTCGGCGTCATCACCGGCCCGGCGGCCGCGGTGACGTGGATGACGAGCCGCGACGTCAACCGCCGCTGGGCCGAGGAGATCGACGTGGCCCAGGTGTGCAGGGTGGCGGCGAGCCGCCCCCTGGAGTGGCGCCGCGACGTCGCGGTGCGGCTGGCCCAGCGGGTGCGCCGTCCCGCCGACCGCATCGCGCCGCCGGCCGTGGCGCTGCTGCGTGCCTCCGGCGCCGTGCCGCCCGACCACGACCCGCTGGTGGCCGCCTGGCTGGCCGCGCCGAGCGTGGCCGGTGACCCGCTCACCCCCGTGCTGCTGCCTCGTGTCTTCGCCGCCGACGGCGCGGGCCGCGCCCTTCGTGACGAGCGGCTGGAGCCCCGGCCGACCGGCTGGCTGGCCGCCGCCGTCCGCGAGCTGCCCAGAGATCAGGCGCTCGACGGCTGCGTGAGCCGTTTCCTGCGCGGCGGCGAGGCGCAGGACCTGCGGTTCTTCGTCCGGCTGCACACGCTCCTCGAGCCCACGCCGGCGGAGTCCGCTTCCCGTCTGCGCGACTATCTGCGGCTGTTGCCGTCGGCTCCGGGCACGGTGGCCGAGCTGGCCGCCGGGCAGGTGCGCGGGGCGATGCCGCTCGACCACGCCGACCTGGTCGAGGCGGTCGACGCGCTCACCTTCCGGGAGGAGGCCAAGCTCGCCGCCACGGGCCTGCGCTGGCTCGACCAGGCGATCAAGGCCACGCCCGGGACGGCCGGCGACTTCGTGACCGCGCTGACCACGGCGTACGCGCACAAGTCCTTCGACGTGCGCAACCGCGCGGCCGAGCTGACCCTGAAATACGCCGGCCTGCTCACCGGCCACGCCGAGACCATCCTCGACGGCGCCCGCCACCTGCCCGCCCACCTGGGCGCGAAGCTGGCCGAGCGGTTCGGCGGGGAGACCCCGGTCGAGGAAGCGCCGGCACGGAAGGAGTTCCCGCCGCTGCCCGAGCTTCCGGAGATGCGGCGGTTCCCCGAGCCATCGATCAACCCCAACTACCACGAGCGCTGGGTCGGCCAGGAACGCTGGCTGGCGGCCTTCGTCGCCGGCATCGCCGACGACCGGGCGGAGCTGCGGCGCAGGCTCAGGCCCCGCGTCGATCACGACCACGGCCGCTGGCGGTCCAGGCAGGTGCGCGTCAACCCCGCCGACTGGCAGTCGGCGCTGTCCGCCGAGCTCGTCACCCCCGGCAGCGTGCCGGAGCCACCGCCGATCGCGCCGGAGAAGTTCTGGGACGACGCCAACCACTCCGTGCGCGTGCGCGCCCTCACCCGTGGCGAGGAGCCCGACCCCGAGCCGTCGCCCCAGCGGGTCATGATCGGCGGCTTCTACCGGCGTGGCCGCTACCTCGACGACGACGCCCCGCTGCGCGCGTTCTCCATCACCTGGACGAGCGACGACGGCCCCGACGCGGCGATGGCCCACGAAGGTGACCGGCAGATCCCGTTCACCGGGGGCCGCATTCACCTGAACGACGCCCCCACCGACGCCGAGCAACCGCGATACCACGGCCCCGAGGGATGGATGCGCGGACTGCCGGATGGCCCCCATCCGGTGCGGACGAGGCCCGGCATCCTGTACGACGACTCCGTGGAAGCCATGCCGTCCTTCATCCTCGACGGCGCCTACGAGCGTATGGCCGAGCTCGGCGTGGACCCCGAGCGGATCGCGGCGATGCGGGCGGGGGAGCAGGCGCCTCCGCCGAAGCCGGGCGAGCCGCTCGTGCAGGTGACCGTCGTCTTCGTCCCGCCCCGGCTGCGTTCCTACATGCCCAGGGAACTGCCCGAGCGCGACGAGTGGGGGCGGCGCAACCACCTGCCCCACTCCAATCGCGTCTCTCCGCCCCACGAGTTCCTGCTGCACCGCTACGCCGAACTCGCCGAGGCCCTCCGCGACGGCACGCTCCCGCCGGTGCTGCTGGCCACCCCGACCTGGATGAGCGGCCACCTCGACCCCGACGTGCTGGTCGACCGGCTGGAGACCTGCGCCGCCGCCGGCGTGGAGCCACTCCTGGCCGACCTGGCGCAGGCACTGCTGCGGTTGCCCCGAGGCTCCCACCCGGCCGCGGCCGACCGGGCCGCCAAGGTCGACTCGGACGCGGCACGCTCGGCCGCCCGCTGGCTCGCCGGCGACGGCATGGCCGATCCCGAGTGCGGCCACGTGTGGCGCCACATGGTCGGCGCGTCCATGGTCGACTTCGGCGACGGCGAACCGGACCACTTCACCGAGGTGCGACTGCAGCCCGTGCTACGGGTGACGACCCCGACCGGGCACCGGTTGATCGACGAGGTGCTGCTGCGCCAGCCGTTCGACTGGAGGGTCGACGAGTCCAGCGGCACGCTCGCAGCATGGCCCGCCATGCTGCCCTCGCACCGGGAAGTCGTGGCCGTCAACTTCCTGCCCTTCCTGCTGCGTGACCACTGGGGCATGTGGACGACTCCGGCGGAGCTCAGCGGCCTGGAGATCGCCCAGGGCCCGCTGGGCGAGTCCACGGCGGTGATCCTCGCCTTCCTCCTGGCCGGCGGCGTCCCCGGAATGATCCCGCTCATCCTCGGCATGGCCGCAAGAGGCGACCTCCCCGCCGAGGCGATCGGCCGCCAACTCGCCCTGGTGCTACGCCGCACCTGGCGCGAGACCCGCCCCGCCATCGCGGCCCTGACCGAACTGGCCGAAGCCGGTGGCCACCACGAGGTATGGCGCATCCTGCGCGCCCTGCTCCCCGAGATGCTGCCGGGCAAGGGGCAGCGCATCACCGTCACCCACACCGACCTCGTCGCCTTCGCCACCGACGTGGCCCACTGGACCAACGCCCACGGCGAAATCCCGATAATCGCCGACTTCGCGAAGAGCCGCCGAACAATCCGCTTCATCCATGAATGCAAACGCCTCCACACCCACCTCACCCGCCCCACCCCATGACCCCCGCCGGGACCAGGACGCTCATACTCGCCCACGACACCGAATCGCCGAAGGACCCCGGGTCGTGAGGGCCGGTCACCCGCTGGACGTCCTGGCCCATGGGCGCAGCCGGGGCCACCAGCCGGGTACGGCCGCGCGGTACTCCTCGTACTCAGTGCCGAAGCTCCTGCGCAGGGTCGGCTCCTCGTACACCCGCACGAAGCAGAAGACCGCGACGAACGCGATGGCGGCGTACCAGAGCAGCTCGGACCGGGCGAGCAGGAGTCCCTGGCCGACGATGGCCGCGAGCACTCCCACGTACATCGGGTTGCGGACATACCGGTACAGCCCGCCGACCACCAGGTGCTCGGGAGGCGCGACGGGCGCGGGCGTCCCGAACCCCTCGGTCACGAAGCGGACGAAGGCGTCGACCAGCACGGCGCCCCCCGCCAGGACGAGCACCACCCCGACCACCCGGAGCGGGACGGCGGCCCACGAGAGTCCGTCGGGCAGATCCGCCATCCGCCAGCGAGTGACCCACCATGGTCCGAACCCAGCCACACCGCCGGGCGCCACGGCAAAGAACACCGCACTCCCGACGGCCGCAGGCGTCCTGCGCATGTCCCACCACGCCCCTTCACAGATAACTCATCGGATGATGAAATAATTACCCCGAGCTTAACCCGCGGACGACCGGCGGGCGAGGGGTGAGCCCTCTTTTGGAGGGACGGCGACAGCGAGATGGGCATCACCGGTCCAGGGCGCCGGCCGGTTCTTCGGGTCGGCTGAGAGCGACGAGATGACCCCCGGGCAGGGGCTCGAGAGTGACCATCCGAGATGTCACCCTGTCGAGCCACAGCCGCCGGCTGAAGTCGCCGCGTTCGGCTCGCTTGTGACTCGCCGCCTTCTGGAGCCATGCGGTGAAGGGCCCGTGTCGGGGTGAAGATCGATGCCGTCGCCCGTAGGTCGAAGCGACTGAAAGGGGCGGACCGAGCCACTTCGCGTGCCGTGTCAGCCGGGTTCCGGCTCCGAAGCGTCCGCGAAAGGAGCAGGACGTGCGGGTGACTTCGCCGATTGTCCGCGCCGCCACCAGGCAAAATACAATCTGACACCTAGGTGGCGTCATCAGGATGACCTTTACTCGCTTGTGATGACGCCATTATGGTGTCATAGTGACGTCATGGACCTTGCGCCGTATGTCGATCATCTTCGCCGGGAGCTCGCGGTCGCCGCGGGCGCGGGTGGCGAGGAAGCGCGCGCGCTGGCGGAGCGGCTCGCCGCGGCGCTGGAGTCGGCCGCACGGCTCGCGCTGCTCGAAGCCCTGTCGGCCGCCGCCGATGAGATCACCCAGGACCTCGCGCCGGGCTCGGTCGAGGTGCGCCTGCGCGGTCGTGACCCTGCCTTCGTCGTGACGCCACCCCCGACCACCCAGATGGACGAGGACGAACGGCCAGCCGCGCCGCCGCCCCCTCCGGAGGTCGACGAAGGCGGCACGTCCCGTATCTCGCTGCGTGTCCCCGAGCAGTTGAAGCCGCGTATTGACGAGGCGGCCGCCCGCGACGGGCTGTCGGTCAACGCCTGGCTGGTCCGGGCGATCTCCACCGCGCTCGACCCCGGCGACGCCCGCCGGAGCGGAGCCCGGCGTCCGCCTCAGCAGTCCGGCAACCGTTACAGCGGATGGGTGCGCTGATGTCCAGGCCAATCCACGACCAGGGAAGCGGAATGCCGACCTTCGACACCCCCGAACCGATCTCCGCCATCTTCGAGATGCCACACGGCACCATCCGGGTCGAGGCGGGCGCCCGAGCCGACACCGTCGTCGAGATCCGCCCGACCGACGAGCACAACGACGCCGACGTGAGGACCGCCGAGCGCACCGAGGTCGAGTACGCCGACGGCAGGCTCGTGGTGCGCGGCGAGAGCGAGCAGCGCCCCGGCTCGGGGCTCGCGTCCTGGGCGCGTTCGCTGATGCTCGGCACGGGCTCGGTGGAGGTGGAGGTCAGCCTGCCGACGGGTTCCCGCGTGGACGCCACGGCGGCGGGGAGCCTGCGCTGCCGGGGTCCGCTCGGTGAGGTGGCGTGCACCACGTCCGACGGCGCCATCCGGGTCGAGCAGGCTCGCGCGCTGCGGCTGAAGAGCACCTATGGCGACATCTCGGTCACCGCCGCATCCGGCCACGCCGAGGTGATCACGACGCATGGCGACATCATCATCGGCCGCATCGACGGTACCGCGGCCGTCAGGACCGCCCACGGCAGCGTCCGCATCCGCGAGGTGACCGGAGAACTGCGGTTGAACAGCGGGCACGGCGACCTCACCGTGGACCGCGCCCTGGCCGGCGTCACCGCCAAGACCGCGTACGCCGGCCTGCAGATCGGCGAGGTGACCCGCGGTTCGGTCGTCCTGGAGACCAACGGCGGCGGGCTGGACCTCGGCGTCGCCGAAGGCACCGCCGCCTGGCTGGACGTGAGCTCCAAGTACGGCACCGTGGACGTCTCCCTCGACCCCAGCGACGCCCCCAGTGGAACAGACCGGACCGTCGAGGTGCGGGCCCACACCACCTACGGCGACATTCTCGTCCACCGTTCCTGAGGAGATCTCCGATGACAGACGCGATCGTGGCCGAGGGCCTGGTCAAGAAGTACGGCGCCGTCACCGCCCTCGACGGCATGGAGCTGCGCGTCCCGGAGGGGACGGTGCTGGGGTTGCTCGGCCCGAATGGCGCCGGCAAGACCACCACCGTGCGCATCCTCACCACGCTGCTCGTCCCGGACGCGGGGCACGCCAGCGTCGCCGGGTTCGACGTCGTCCGCGACGCCGGCCGGCTACGCGCCCGCATCGGCGCCTCCGGCCAGTACGCCGCCGTGGACGACCACCTCACCGGCGCCGAGAACCTGGAGATGGTCGGCCGCCTCTACCACCTCGGCGCAAAGCGCAGCCGGGAGCGCGCCCGCGAGCTGCTGGAGCGCTTCGACCTCACCGACGCGGCCGACCGTCCCGTGCAGGGCTACTCGGGCGGCATGCGGCGCCGGCTCGACCTGGCCGGTGCGCTGGTCGCCGACCCGCCCGTGCTGTTCCTGGACGAGCCCACCACCGGCCTGGACCCGCGGGCCCGCATCGGCCTGTGGGAGGTCATCGGCGAGCTCGTCGCGGCGGGTTCGACCGTGCTACTGACCACCCAGTACCTGGAGGAGGCCGACCGGCTCGCCGACCGCATCGCCGTGGTCGACGGCGGGCGGGTGATCGCGCTCGGCACCGCCGACGAGCTGAAGGGCCAGGTCGGCGGCGACCGCATCGAGCTGTCGGTCGCCACGGCGGCGGGCCTTGCGACCGCTGCGCGGACGCTGGCGCCGCTGGCGGCCGGTGACCTGCGGGTCGACGACGCCGCGCTGCGGGTGACCATCCCGGTGTCCGACGGCCCCGCCACGCTGACCAGCGCCCTCGGCCGGCTGGCGGCCGAGCGGATCACCGTGCGTGACGTCGGCCTGCGCCGGCCGACCCTGGACGACGTGTTCCTCACCCTCACCGGACACCAGGCCGGCCACAACACCAAGGAGACCAGCCGTTGAACGCCATGCAGCTGGCCGTCGCCGACGGCCTGACGATCGCCAAGCGCAATGCCCTGAAGATCCGCAGAGCGCCCGACCTGCTGGGCGGCGTGGTCATGCTCCCGATCGTGTTCGTGCTGCTGTTCACCTATGTCTTCGGCAGCATGATCAGCTTGCCTGGCATGTCGTACGGCGAGTACATGCTGCCGGGCATTTTCGTGCTGACCATCGTCAGCAGCGCGCAGATCACCGGCTACACGCTCACCCAGGACCTGCGGAAGGGCATCTTCGACCGGTTCCGCACGCTGCCGATGTCGCCCTCGGCGGTGCTGACCGGCCAGACCATCAGCGACATCATCATGAACCTGACCAGCGTCGTCACCATGTCGCTCGTCGGCCTGCTCGTCGGCTGGCGCATCCGCACCTCGCCCCTGGAGGCGCTGCTCGGGTTCGCGATGCTGCTGCTGTTCGCCTACGCGTTCTCCTGGGTGACGGCGACCGTGGCGCTGGCGCTGCGCACGCCCGAAGTGTTCAACAACATCGTGACCCTCGTGTCGTTCCCGCTGGTGTTCCTGTCCAACGCGTTCGCCGACAGCAGCCGCCTGCCCGGCCCGCTCGGGGCGATCGCCGAATGGAATCCGGTGTCCACGCTGGTCCAGGCCGCGCGCGAGCTGTTCGGCAACACCAGCCCGGCCATGCCCGCGCCGAGCGCCTGGCCGCTGCGGCACGCGGTGCCGGTATCGCTGCTGTGGTCGGTCGTGCTCCTGGTCGTGTTCGTGCCGCTGGCCACCCGGCTGTACAAGAAGGCCGTGAGCCGGTGAACGAGGCCGATCGGGATCGGGCGGTGGAGCTGGTCCAGCAGGCCTACGCGGAGGGCCGGCTCGGCTCCACCGAGCTGGAGTCGCGGCTCGAACGGGCGCTCACCGCCACCTGCGCGGACGAACTGCGGCCGATCGTCGCCGACCTGCCGGACGAGACCGTGCGGCTGTGGTCCCTCGGCGGGCGCCTCACCCGGACGGGCGCCTGGCCGGTCCCACGCCGGCTGCGGGTCGAGTCCGAGTACGGCAGGGTGCGCCTCGACCTGTCCCGCGCCCACATCCCGCACCGGCGTGTCGACATCGAACTCCGCTTGACCTACGGCCACGCCACGATCATCGTGCCTCCGGGCGCCGGCGCGGACATCGACGGAGTACACGCCGCCTGGGGCCGCGTGACCTGCAGGACCCCGGCCCGCCCACGCCTGGGCGGCCTCGACGTCCACGTCACCGGCAATCTCCCCTATGGCCGCCTGACCATCCGCGCCTCACGTAAGTGACAGAGCGGATCTCGCTGGGACCGCCATGTCGCTCAGGGACGCACGTTCGCAGGGCGCCGGCCGAAGAGGCCGTGGTTCACGTGGCGGTGCTGCAGTACGGTCTCGGCTGGAGCGCTGAGCTCGATTCATGCCGCCGCAGGCCGCATACTGGCACAAATGAGACGCAACCCAGCCGCGGTCCGGCGAGTCCTGCCTGGAAGTCCCTTCAACGTTCCTGTGCCCCCTGCGCCGCCTCTTGAGTGTTTCGTCGTGCAGGACCTGGTGAGCCACGATCGGTACGGCCTCGGCCGGGTCGTCGGCGTCGACGACGATGTCGCCGTTGTCGTCGACTTCGGGGCGAAGACGTATCGCATCAACGCTCCCTACGCCAAGCTCGTCAAGCTCTGAACCCTTCCATCGGTTCCGCGGGGCGGTGCGTGTTCCGCTCGGTCACACCACGACAGGGACGCGGTCATCCCTGAAGGTCTTGACTCGGATATAGGTCTTGACCGAGATGGCCGCCGTGATCGCGCGTCCGGAGACCGCCGGCCATCGCCCCCGCACAGAAGGTCTTCGCCACCGCCTCCCTCTCAGCCGGCTTGGCGCCCGGCCCCATGCGGCCGCCTGGTCGGGGACCTGAGGTCAGGTAGCGGCCGAGGCGTCACAGGACCAGGGGGGAGAGGCCGAGGGCGGACAGGGCGGTGGCGCCGCGGGGGGCGCCGGCGAGGAGCAGGGTTCGGGCGGACTGGTAGCGGCAGCCGGCGGTGTCGAAGGCGTCCGCCGTGGCGAGCAACCGTTCCTGATCATGGTCGAGCAGCGCCTGGGCCCGTTCCACCAGGGCTTCGGCGACCGGGTTGCCGGCCACGACGGTCCGGGCCTCGGCTACGCGGTCGCGGGCGTCGGGGCTGCCGGCGAGTACGGCGGCCTCGGTGCGCAGCGCGACGTACCAGTGGTGCCAGATCCAGGTGACCCACTTCCACACCTGCCTGGGCTCGGGGGCCGTCCGCTCCAGCGCCTCCGCCGCCTGCCCGCGGTGCAGCAGGAGTATCGCGTCGAAGACCGCCCCGTATCCGTAGGTGTGCTCGGGCGGGGTGTCGAGTTCGTCCAGGACGTCCAGCCATTCGCGCCGCGCGTCCCCGTCGTCGCGCAGGCCGTGGATCATCGCGACGGCGGCCACCGCCGGACGGAGGAGCGTCCGCGAGGGGCTGCCGGCCCGCCGCCACGCGTCGAGGAACCGGACGCTGCCGGTGAGCACCTCCTCGACGTCGCCCGCGAGCGCGTCGACCATCAGCAGGCGGCACGTGGCGCGGTGACCGACCTCCGCCAGCGACGGATGGTCGGCGAGTTGGCGTGCCCAGCGGCGGGCGGGCGGCACGTCGCCCGCGCCGAGGGCCGCCTCGGTGGCGATCGCCAGCGCGTCGATCAGCTCGTGGGTGCCGGCCGGAGAGATCGGCAGGGGTGACAGGAGCGTGATGCGGCGCCGGGCCGTGGCCGCGGTGGCGAAGGTGTCGCCGGCCCAGCTCTGCGCGCCGGTGAGCGCGTCGAGTGCGGCCGACTCGGCGAGCGGGTCGCCGGTCCTGCGAGCGAGCTCGACCGCGTGCTCGGCGCGCGCGATCGTCTCGGGTACGGCGTTGCCGGGCGGTCCCTGGGCGGCGCCGAACGCGTCGGTGAGCACCGCGGCCTCGGCCAGTGCCACCGCGGCCCGCGCGGCCGGATCGTCGCCGGCCGCCTCCTGCGCCTCGGTGAGTAGCGCGAGCGCCTCCGCGTGCGACGGAAGCCGGACGAACATGGTCGAGAACCGGAACGCGATGGTGGCGGCGCTCGCCAGGTCGGCGGCGGCGCCGGCGGTGTCGCCTGCCGCGCGGGCGGCGTCGGCGGCTGCGCGGCGCAATCGGTACATGTCATCGCCGATCGTCCGGCAGCCGGCCACCGCCGCGGCCTGCCGGAGCATCGAGGCGCCGGCGGCGGGGTCGGTCGCGAGCGCGGCCGCCTGCTCGTAGCGCCGCTGGGACTCACCGGTCAGGTTACGGGTGAAGGTCAGCTCCGCCAGGTGCCGGGCGAGCTCATAGGCGTCCGCGCGTTGCTCCGTCCGGTCGGCCGCCCATGCCAGGGCCGCGCGGAGGTCGTCGGCGACCAGGTCGAACCGGGCCCGCCAGTCCTGCCCGGTCACCGCGAGGTCGGCGGCCTTGGCCAGGCACCAGCCCAGGTGCCGTGACCGGGCGTCGGCCAGTTCGCCGGCCTCGTCGAGCCGCTCGGTGCCGTACTGGCGGATGGTCTCCAGCGCGCGGTACTCCGTCCCGCCCGGCGACGCGGTCACCGTCAGCAGGCTCTGTTCGGAGAGCCGGGCCAGCCCGTCGGCGACGATGCCTTCCTGGCCCCCGGCCACCTCCGCGGCCGCGGAGGCGGTGAACGGCGCCACGAACACCGACACCCGGCGCAGCAGCGCCCGGTCGTCCGGCTCCAGCAGGGCGTGGCTCCAGTCCAGCGCCGCTCGTACCGATCGGTGCCGTTCATCGGCGCGGGAGCCGCCGGTGAGCATCCGCAGCGGGTGGGACAGGGCGGCGGTGATGCCGTCCAGTCCGAGGGTGGGACAGCGGGCGGCGGCCAGCTCGATCGCCAGCGCCATCCCGTCCAGCCGCTCACAGATCGCGGCGATCTGGTCGCGCGGGGAGGGACCCAGCGGGCGGCCGGCCGCCGCCGCCCGCTCCAGGAACAACGCGACCGCGTCCGACTCGCCGTCAGCGGGCAGCGACAGCGGCGGGACCGGATACACCCGTTCGAACGGCACCATCAGTCGGGTCCGGCTGGTCGCCAGCACCGTCACCCGGGGGCACGCCGCCAGCAGCCCCTCGAGGAACAGCGCGACGCCGTCCACGACCTGCTCGCAGTTGTCCAGGACCAGCAGCGCGTGCCGGTCGGCCAGCGCGGCGACCACGGACGCGGTCATGTCGCGGCCGGGCTGCTCGCCGAGGCCGAGCGCCCCGGCGACCGCGGTCGCGATCATGCCCGCGTCGGTGACCGGGACCAGGTCGACGAACCACACCCCGTCGGAGTACGCGCCGGCCGCCTCGGCGGCCACCGCCGACGCGAGCCTTGTCTTGCCCACTCCGCCGGGACCGAGGGCGGTGACCTGGCGGCACGTCGTGACCAGCTCGATGAGCTCGGCGCGCTCGCGCACGCGTCCGATGAACGAGGTCAGCGGGGCGGGCAGCACCGGCGCCGGACGCGACGGTCCAGCGCCTTCCAGCCTGGTGTCTTCCAGCCCGGCGCCCACCGGCCTGGCGCCCACCGGCTCGGGCGCGCGCCGGGCCAGCGCCCGCCGATCGGGCGCCTCCAGCTTGCGCAGCAGCGAGGAGACGTGGCTCTCCACGGTACGCACCGAGATGCAGAGCCGGGCCGCGATCTCGGCGTTGGTCAGATGGGCCCCGACGAGCTCCAGCACCTCGGACTCCCGAGGCGATATCTCCACTTCCGCCACCACCGTCCCAGTCTGCCGCATTCCCTCCGTGTCATATCCGTGGCGTCGATCCGTGGCGTCGATCCGTGGTGCGATTCCGTGGCCACCACGGATGTGGGCCGGCGGGGCCGCGAGAGAGGCTGTGACCACGCGAACAACGCGACCCACGCGAACAGCGTGACCACGACCACAGGAGCTGACCATGACCGACTCTTCCATCCCGACGATCAAGACCGTGCTGCACCCCGTGTCCGACCTGGCCAAGGCCAAGGCGGTGTACGCCGCACTGCTCGGCATCCCGCCGCAGGCCGACTCGCCCTACTACGTCGGCTTCGAGGCCGGGGGCCAGCACATCGGACTGGTGCCGGGCGGCGGCCCTCAGGGCATGACCTCGCCGGTGGCCTACTGGCACGTACCCGACATCGAGGCGAAGCTGGCCGAGCTGACCGCCGCCGGGGCCACCGTGAAGGAGGCCGCGCACGACGTCGGCGGAGGCCGCCTGGTGGCCACCGTCACCGACCTCGACGGCAACGTCCTCGGCCTTCTTCAGGACCAGTGAGCACGCCCTTCCGCTTTTCCATGGCCGGTCGGCCGCAGAACCGACTTTCCCGCCCTTCTGTGGCCGCCGGCCGCACGACCGACCCATCTCGCGAAAAGGACCTGTCATGACCTCCTTCGAATCCGTCACCCTGGAAGTCTCCGACCCCACGACCGCGGACGCCTTCTACCAGGCCGTCGGCCTGGGCTCCTACGTGGACGTACGCGCCGCCTCCGACGCGCCGACGACGGGCTTCCGCGGGTTCGCGCTGTCCCTCGTGACCTCCCAGCCGGGTAACGTCGACGCCCTCATCGCCGCCGCCCTCGACGCCGGCGCCACGACGCTGAAGCCGGCCACGAAGAGCTTCTGGGGCTACGGCGGCATCGTGCGTGCCCCGGACGGGACCATCTGCAAGATCGCGTGCTCGGCCAAGAAGGACACCGGCCCCGCCGCCCGGCAGATCGACCAGGTCGCGCTCCTGCTCGGCGTTGCGGACGTCAAGGCGAGCAAGCGGTTCTACGTCGAGCGCGGCCTGGCCGTGGCCAGGAGCTTCGGCGGCAAGTACGTGGAGTTCGACACCCCGACGTCGTCCGTCACGCTGGCGCTCTACCCGCGCCGCGCCCTCGCCAAGGACACCGGCGTCCTCCAGGAGGGCACGGGATCCCACGGCATCGTGCTCGCCGGCGCCGCCGGCCCCTTCACCGACCCCGACGGCTTCACCTGGCACGCACGATCAGACGACCGGACCCACATCGTCCAGTGACCACCCACTCTTCGTCGGTGCCAGGCGAAGAGCACCCTGCGGTTCCCGCCCAGCCACCCGAGTATTCATATGTACGGGATAGAAGATCGCGTGTACATGCCTGCCGTGTTCGCACGACGGAGCGCGCCCTCGCCGGGACGATGCGAGCCGCGTGAGTGGCTTCGTCGGTGAGGGCGCGCTGCGGTTGAGCGCTGTTGCTATCGCGGAAGAGGAGGTCGGCCGGCTACCAGTTGATGCGCTGGCTCGGCCCCCCGGTGCAGGGGACCGATATGACGGGTGTTCCGTTGGCGTAGCTGCTCACGTCCACACACGCCCCACTTGAGCTGACGGTTTCGCTGCTGAAATAGCGGAACTGGGACGCGAAGTTGCATGAGATGAGGAAAAGGTGACCGTCGTCTCCGAGACACTTTCCACTGGCGACATTGCGGATGGCGCCGCCAAGGTCCCACCGGAACCGCTGGCTCGGCTGGCCGGCGCAATCCCACAGGATGACCGGCGTGTAGTCCGCATAGGAGGACACGTCCCAGCACTTGTCTCCGGCGACATGACGGAAGTTCCAACTGAACTGCTGGCTGGGCTGCCCCAGGCAGTCCGCGAGAATCAATTGCGTTCCCGCGGCGTAGCTACGCACATCGAGACAGCGGGCACCGGCGGTGCTGCGGAGCACGCCATCCCACCACTCCCAGCGTTGGCTGGCCCGGCCGTGGCAATCCCACAAGACGGCCGGCGTGCCTGCGGCGTAGCTGCTGACGTCGAGGCATCGGTTGCCGGCGATGGACCTGATCGTGCCATCGGTCGCGCGACGCAATTGCTGGCTCTCCCGGCCGTGACAGTCCCACAGGACAACGGGCGTCCCGTTCGCGTAGGAGCTCACATCCAGGCATCGGCCGCCGATCACGCTGTAGATGGCTTTGGGTGAGATCGTCGCCGCATGAGCAGCGGAGATTGGCGCGGTCACCGAGAGAAGAGCGGCAACAGCCACTACAACTCGCAGAAGACGCCTTTTCCACATCATCCCTTCCCCTTTCGTGGTAGACGCAAGTGTTGTCGGAATGTAGGTGGTAGACGCATCGGGTGCCCCGCGGCCTTCCGAGTGGCACCCGAACGTAAGGGAATCCGGTATGGCGGGAAGCGGGCATAGGAATGGGCATCCCGAAAACCTGTGACGCTACGCCGTTGAAGGTCCTGGAAAACCGAGCCGGCATGGGTCAGGGTCGGTGGAAGACGAGGACGGTGATGTTCTCCTGGCCGCCGTTGTCGTCCCGCTTGGGGTCGTTGACCTGGAATCGGAGGCGACCACTCGACGAGCCCCGGTAGGTGTAGCAAGGGCTGTTGGATCCGACAGGCCGCCACGCGGTCGTGCTGATCTCCCCGTCGTCGAGCCGGATCGGCCGCTTCGTGACCTGCGAGAACGCCTTCACCATCAGCACGTACGGTGCGAGCGTCGGCGCCGGCCAGCCGGGCCCGGCGATCTGACCCTCGTCGCCGTCCGGGTCCTTCGTGGTGCCCCACCAGTTGATGCGCAGGATGGAGAAGTCGTCGGTGCGCGCGGAGAAGACGTCGCCTGGGACGAGCGTGCCGACGCTCACCCCCCGGGAGTCCTCCCCGTCGAGGGTGGCGTGCAGGACGCGGTCGGGGGAGTCCCCGCCGTCGCAGTGGTCGAACGGGGTGCGGACGGTCGCGCTCGCCGGCACCGTGGCGAACCCGGTCGCCAAGGGCAGCGCGAGGGCTGCTGCGGCGGCGAGAAGTCGGCGTGCTTTCATGGTGATCTCCTTGTCTGCCAGAGAGAAGTGGATAAGTGGTACGACCGGGACTCCGGTACGACCGCATGCCGAAACAGGTCCAAGCGAGTCGATCGGCGCATCACGCCTCACTCGCCGACCGCTGCTGACGACGGCATCGTCGCGCGGGGACACGCAGTGGACCGAGACGTCGACCGGGTTGGACGCCGTTGTCGTACTAGACGGCCACGCTGATCCGCCGGACGCTCTGGTGGACGGCCGCAGTGATCCGCCGGACGATCCAGTGGCTCTGCAGCGCCATGCACCGACTGCCGCCATCCAGCGTGAAGTCGACCCGGTGCCACCGGTAGGCGCGGTTGGCCGTGCAGAGCCGCCGGCGTAGCGTGACCGGCGCCCGCCCCACGTCGACCGAGAGCGGGAACCGGAACGTCACGCGCCGTCCGGTCCTGTCCATCGCGTGGCCACTGACGCAGCGGCCGGCGAATGAGCTGCGGTCGGCGCTGAGCCACAGCCGGCTGATCGGACTCGAGTCGGCCGTCGCCGTCGTCGGCGCCGGTACGGCAGGCAGGAGCACGCTCGCTAAGACGGCTGCCACCATCTTCGTCCTTCGTCGTTTTCATGGTCCCCCTTACGGAGCGAGGTGATACGACGATGAGTGAGAGGCAGGCGAAAAACCTTGAGCAATCCTTGAATGGGAGAACGCGTGGAGTTCAGGCTGCTCGGCTGGGTCGGACTGGAGGACGGCGGCCGCAAGGTCGACACCGGGCACAGCCGGCAGCGCTGCGTTCTGGCCGCGCTGCTGATCGACGCTCGTGAGCCGGTGATGACCGCCGAACTGGTGTCCCGCGTGTGGGGCGGCGATCCGCCCGACTCGGCGCTCAACGTGCTCTACGGCTACGTCACCCGGTTGCGCAAGGTCCTCGCACCCTCCGGGGTCCGGCTCCTGCGCCGCGGCGGCGGCTACCTCATCGACGTCGACCCCGCCCTCGTCGACGCGCTGCGCTTCAAGCGCTTACAGGCCACGGACCCCGCCGCGGCGCTGGAGGCATGGCGGGGCAAGCCGCTACCCGGCATCGAGAGCGAGTGGGCGGATCAGGTCCGTGCCGATCTGATCGCGCTCCACCTGTCGGCGCAGGTCCGGCTCGCCGAGGAGGAGACGGCCCATGGCCGTCACACCGCCGCCGTGGACAGGCTGAACGGCGTGCTCGCCGAGCATCCGCTTGAGGAGCGCGTCGTGGCGGTGCTGATGACCGCGCTGTTCCGCGCCGGGAACACGCCGCAGGCCCTGGACTGCTACCTGACCTTCCGCCGGCGTCTGTCCGACGAGCTGGGTATCGAGCCAGGATCGCGGCTGCGCCTGCTCCACCAGCGCATACTCGAAGGTGACAGCGCCCTGGACCGGCAGGAGGCCGCGCCCGTTCCGGCCGGCCTGCCGTACGACGTGCCGGGATTCGTCGGGCGTGCCACGGAGTTGGCGGAGATGAACCGGGTGCTGGGCGGCCGGACGCCGCTGGTGATCTCCGCGATCGAGGGCATGGCGGGCGTCGGCAAGTCGGCGCTCGCCGTGCGCTGGGCGCACCGGGTGCGCGAGCGCTTTCCCGATGGCAGCCTCTACGCCGACCTCGGCGGCCATGCGCCGACCGGTCCCGCGGACCCGGCGCGCGTGCTCGGCGACTTCCTCGCCGCACTCGGCACCGCGCCGGCCCGCATCCCCGGCGGGCTCGAGGCCCGCTCGGCGCTCTTCCGCGCCCTGCTCGACCAGCGCAGGATTCTCGTCGTCCTCGACAACGCCCGTTCCGAGCAGCAGGTGAGGCCGCTGCTCCCGACGGCGGACGGCTGCGCCACGGTGATCACCAGCCGCGTGCCGCTCCATGGCCTGGTCGTCCGCGAGCGCGCACAACGCATCGTCATCGGCACGCTCACCCCGGCCGAGGCCGAGTCACTGCTGCGCACCTTCGTCCGGTACGGCGACGCCACGTCGTTACGAGAGCTGGCGCGGCTGTGCGCCCACCTGCCGGTGGCGCTGTGCGTCGCGGGTGAGAAGGCAGGGCGCGGCGACCGCCCCCTGCCCGAACTGGTGGCCGAGCTCCGGACGGCGAGCAACAGGCTGGACCTGCTCGAGGTGGCGGGCGATCCGCTCAGCAGCGTGCGGGCCGTGTTCTCCTGGTCCTACCGCACGCTGCCAGAGCCGGTGGCCTCGATGTTCCGGCGACTGGGCGCGCACCCGGGTCCCGACATCGAGCCCGGCGCCGCGGCGGTACTGGCAGGCTGCTCGACCGGCGAGGCCGCCGACCTGCTCGGAGCTCTCGCCGAGGCGCGGCTGATCGAGCCATACCGGCCCGGCCGGTGGCGCATGCACGACCTCCTGCGCGCCTACTCCGTCGAGTGCGGCGGTGAACAGGACGAGGCCGTGGCGCGGCTGCTCGACCATTACCTCGACCGCCTGTCCTCCGCCATCGGTCTCGCCCTGCCAGGAGAGGTCGTCATCCGGCCCGACGCCGAACCGTTCCCCGGCCCGGCGCAGGCGCAGGCTTGGATGGAGGCCGAGCGCTCCAACCTGGTGGCAGCCGCCGACATGGCGCTCACCCGTTCACCCGCGCTCGGCAGGGACCTCGGCCGGATGCTGGTGCGGCACCTCGACATGGCCGGCCAGCAGGAGGAGGCCCGGCGTCTCTACCGCAGCGCGGCAGATGCCGCGCGCGCCGCGGGAGACCTGATGGGAGAAGCATCGGCGCTCACCGCGCTCAGCGTGGCGCTGATCCGCAATGGCGAACTGGACGAGGCGCACGACGGCTTGCGCCGTGCCGTGGAGCTCTGGGAAACCCTGGATGATCCACGCAGCCAGGGGAGCGCGCTGGGCAACATCGCGTTGGTCCAGGTGCACCGGGGGCAGTACGCAGCCGCGCGGGCGGATCTCGAGCGCGCGGCCGCCCTGTTCGAGCGCAGCGGCCACCTGTCCGGCCAGGCCAACGTGCTCAACCACATCGGTGAGATCCACTGGCGCACCGGCGCCTACCGGCTCGCCGTCCCACTGCACGAGAGGGCGATGGAGATCACCGCCGAGATCGGAGACCGGGCGGGCGTGGCGGTCTCCTGCGGCGACATCGGCAACGCCCTGTTCCGGCTCGGCGAGTACAGCGAAGCCCTGGAACACCTGGAAGCCTCCCGGGAGCTGGCCAGGTCGATCTCCTACGTCTACGCCGAGCTGACCTCCATGGTCAACATCGGCCGGGTGCGTGCCGCGACCGGCGACCTCCAGGCGGCCTACGACCTCTACCAGGAGGTGCTCACCGCGCTACGCGAGGCCGAGGACCGTGACATGGAGGCGGAGACGCTCGACTGTCTCGGCGAGATCCACCTGGCGTGGGGGGAACACGAGCGCGCACTCGACCACCATCGACGCGCCCTGGAGCTGTTCCGCGCGTCCGGCAGCCACACGTTCGAGGCCAGCGCACTCAACGGGCTGGGCGAGGTACAGCGCGCCCTCGGACATCCGAAGGAGGCGGCTGCCCGGCATCAGGAGGCCCTGGAGCTCACGCAGGCCATGGGCGACCGATTCCAACAGGCCCGCGCCCTAGCCGGCCTGGCCCGACTCCGAGCCGACCAGGGCCTACCGGCAAAGGAGTGGCAGGAGGCCCTGCGGCTCATGAACGACATGGAACTCCCCGAAGCGACCCAGCTACGAAGGCAGCTGAACGCCCCTCTTCACAGTGGGAAGGAAGGACAGCAGCCCATATGAGCCGTTGGGACAACTGCACGCACCAATCCCTGGTACAAGAGGACCGTCGGATTAGAAGTGGAACGCCGACCACCACACCCATGCCCCTCCTGACCTGCACCGCAGCCCTTCGACAACCGCTCGGCCGTCGGCCCCATCCCGCGCATATCCCGCAATGGCGCCCAGTCCCGTCACCCAGTGGGCCGGGCCGAGGAACGAGGCCCGGACCTCCGATCGCCCCCAACCCCGCACGACGACCAACCACCGCATGGCGATCGTCAGGCCGGTGGACGAGGGGCCGGTCATAGTGCGTACCAAACCGCATCGGCGGCTCGGTCATCGACGGTGCCCCCAGGTGCTGAGGTCGGTTCAGCTTGATATATGGTCGTACGCCCGAAGACCTCAGGCTGACAAGGCGGAATGATCAGGCCCCACATCAGCCCCTGACTGACCTTCCGTGACCAGCACGTCCTTGATGATCACCCTGGAGCCGGAGTGCCCCCGCCGGAGGCGTCTTGCCGTGCCTCGTCGCGACGCTTCTTGAATTGGTTGAACCTTCCGGTGAAGACGTACAGGTAATCCATGAGTGCTTCGGCTAGATCGAGCGCGTCTTGTGCATCCTGGCGAGCCACAGGACGCCCTGTGAAGTGTGCAGCATCGTTGCCGAGGACGCGTAGCTCCTGAGCCCATTCGAGCAATCGCCCCTCGATCAGTCCTTGGCGTGCCATCTCTTCGAGTCCGCCGACTAGGTTTCTGGCCTGCACGTTGTGATCAGCGCAGACACCTTCGAGAGCGCGTCTGACCATTACGACGGTTGCTGTGTAGGCATTGGCGTTGAAGCAAAGCTGTGCCTCCTGGTGCTCTCGCCGAAGCTCCGAGGGGATCGCCAGCGACCTCTCCTGACCTCGCTGATCCGAGAACGGCCAGATCACGCTAGCTCTGGTTGATCGAACGACTTCTACTTCCTGGTAGTCGTCCCAGATGACTTCTTGGAAGAGGGCTACGGGTGCGAAGCAGTTGTTGCATGTGGCGACGGCGAGACGGATCTTCCTCTCATCGTGGAGTCCGGTTGCACCGCTGATGAAGGCTGCTTGCTCTTCGGCGGCCTGGTCCTCCGCGCATGCCCAGCATCTGATCTCGTAGGTGAATGGCGAAGTCACGGTGACACGGTATCGATAGGCGTTTGGTGGAAGATAGCGGTTTGCGTGACAGCGCGGCCCAAGTCGCCGGCGGCCGGGACCGGCCCCCAGGCCGCATGCCCGGCCGCCGAGCGGACGCCGGGCCGCGAGGCGGCGCGCAGCGCCGCCCTTGATCACCTATAAGCGCAACTCGGCAAGGCAAGCCTGCGTCCAACACTGGCGAGCAGGGGAACGCGGGCGGATCTGCCGTGTTTCAGGGTCAGGCTTGAGCGGAGGATCCGGTCTGCTCGGCGTGGGTCGATGTCCTCCGCCGTCTTGGTAGTCGATACGGACGGTGCCAACCGGCGTTATCAACCAGGCGTAGAGAGGCCACGCCCTCAATCAGCACAAGGACGGTGACGAGGATGTGGCCTACGTCGTGCTCAACCCATAGGAAGCAGCACCATGCGCTGGTGATGTCAGCCCACCGCTCATATCAACCGTCACTTCCCCGGCCTAACAGCATGGCGCCACGCGTCGCGTTAACGGTTCAGCTGATGGATGCCGGCTGGTTGACCGAATTGTCCGAATCTGCTGCGGCGCTTCCGTACCGTGCCCATTCCGATACGCGGGAGACACTATGCCAGCCGAGAGGTCGTCGGCCAGGATGGGCGCGTGACCAGGATTTTTGACAACATCAAGGATAAGTTGGGCGAGCACCTGCAAGTGACCCTGCAGGAGTTCGAGCGCATGGACGTAGCAGTCGGATACTTCAACCTTCGTGGCTGGCGGATCTTCGACCAGATCGTCCGTGAGAAAACAACAGGTGATGGGCCGACCGTCCGGATCCTGATCGGTATGGTCACAGCCGGCCCGCAGGATGAGACGCTTGAGCACTTGCAAGCCGCGGTCGATGGCGCTGGGCGCCCCGAAGCCGACGCTACGGTGGCGCGGGATCGTAAAGCACAGTTCCTGGACCAGCTGCGGACCCAGTTGATGCGTGGGCTTCCCTCAGCCAGTGACAGAGCGACGCTGCAATCACTGCGTAGCTTCCTTGCCGATAACAATGTGGCGATCAGGGTCTTTACCCGGCGCCCGCTACACGGCAAGACGTACATCTTCCACCGGGTGGACTCGAACAACCCGATCATCGGCTTCGTGGGCTCATCCAACCTCACCGCCCCCGGGCTGACGCACAACCTCGAGCTGAACGTTGATGTCGTCGACAGCACGGCGGCCGCAAACCTCGCCGAGTGGTTCGAGAACCGATGGGACGACAAGTTCAGTCGCCCGGTCACCGCCGACATCCTCGCCCTGCTCGATGAGTCGTGGGCCACAGCGGAGCCACGGCGGCCCTACGAGGTCTTCCTGAAGGTCTGCTACGACCTCTCCCGCGACGTTCGTGAAGGGCTGGCCGAGTACTCCATTCCGCCGGAGATCGGCTCACGTCTGCTTGACTACCAAACGACGGCGGTGCGAACACTGGCCCGGCGAATCATGACCCGCGGGGGGACCATGCTCGGCGACGTCGTCGGCCTGGGCAAGACCCTCACTGCAATCGCGGTGGCGCTGATGCTTCGCGACGAGCACGGCTATATGCCATTGGTGGTGTGCCCCAAGAACCTCGTGTCTATGTGGGAGGAGCACCTCGAAGCATACGAATTGCACGGACGAGTGGTCGCCTACAGCATGGCCCACGCCATCCTGCCCGAACTACGGCGTTACGGGTTCGTCATCGTGGACGAGTCACACACCCTCCGCAACGACACCCGACGCGACTACAAGGCCGTCCAAGACTACATACATGCCAACGAGTCCAAGACCCTGCTGCTTACCGCGACACCGTATAACATCCGCTTCCTGGACGTCGCGAACCAACTCGGGTTGTACATAGACGAGGACGAGGACCTCGGCATCACGCCCACGAAGGCGCTAGCGCAGGACCCGAGATTGGCGGACAAGGTTGACGGCAAGATCACTACGCTGGCTGCCTTCCGCAGGTCCGAGGATCCGGACGATTGGAAGCGGCTCATGAGCGAGCACTTGGTGCGCCGCACCCGGTCGTTCATCAGGAGCAGCTATGCGAAGACCGACGATGACGGGCTTGAGTACCTCGAGTTCTCTGATGGTAGGCGGTTCCGATTCCCAGCCCGCGAACCGCGCCCAATCTCCCACTCGTTCGGCCAGAACGATCCGGCGTCTATCATGGCCGACGACGATACCCTGAGAACCTTGACCGCCTTGAGCTTGCCTCGCTACCAGATGGGCAAGTACCTAATCAAAAACCCCGAACTGAACGACGATGAGCGCCTCTTCGTGGAGAACCTTAACCGTGGCCGTGGCCAGGTCGCTGGCTTCGTGCGCACCACGTTCTACAAGCGCCTGTCGTCGTGCGGGTACTCCTTCACGCTGTCGCTGCGCCGACACATCGCTCGCAACGAACTGTTCACTTATGCGATCGACCAAGGGCTCCCCATTCCCACTGGCACGATCGTTGATACCAACCTCGTCGACGATGACGATCCCACAGCATCCGAGCTGGACACCGCCGAGCGGCTTGGTGATGACCCGGCTCGACGGTACGAGGCACTGTCGTCCGCGGCCCCCAACAGCGTGACATGGGTCCGGCCAAGCATGTTCACAGCGGCCCTGCGTGCGGACCTCGACCGGGACACCGCCGCACTGAGGGGACTGCTGGTCTCCTACGGGGGCTGGTCTGCTGATGTGGACTCCAAGCTCGCGGCGCTGCTCAAATTGATTCAGAAGACTCATCCGGACGAGAAGATCCTGGTCTTCACCGAGTATAAAGACACCGCCACATACGTGGGCGCCGAACTGAAGGCCGCAGGCGTCAGCGCAGTTGGCGTGGTGACAGGCGACAGCGACAATCCCACCGCTCTCGCCCACCGCTTCGCACCAGCCTCCAACACCCTTCCAGGGCATGAGGTCCATAGCACCGCCGACGAACTTCGGATCCTGATTGCAACTGATGTCCTCAGCGAGGGCCAGAACCTTCAAGATGCGTACATCGTCGTTAATTACGACCTGCCCTGGGCGATCATCCGACTGATCCAAAGGGCCGGTCGTGTCGACCGCATCGGGCAACAGTCCGATCAAGTATTCATCTACTCGTTCTTCCATGAGTCAGTTGACGCGGTGATCTCGCTGCGCCAGCGGATTGCAGCGAGGCTTAGCGCAAATGCGGAGGCTTTCGGCTCTGACGAGCAGTTCTTCGGCACGGATGGTGAGGTGAAGGCCATCACGGACCTGTACAACGGCACCCTCGACGACCTCGACGCTGCTGAGGAGGTGGATGCGTCCAGTCTCGCTTACCAATACTGGCGCGCAGCCGAGCAATTGGATCCGGCATACGCCGAACGTGTGGCAGCCTTACCGGACATGATTGACGCTACACGTCGGCGTCGGGTCACCGACATGGACGATGGCGTGCTCTGTTACGTGCGTACTGAAGCCGGCATCGATGGTTTCGCGTTCGCAAACCCTGATGGGGAGCCTCGACTGCTCACCGGACACGAGGTGCTGCGTGCGTTCGAGTCGACGCCCGACGAGCCTGGCCTGGAGATTCGCCCAGACCACGAGGACCTTGTCAAGGAACTCGTCCGCGGAGTCCTGGCCACACCCCACGTTGCCGCGGGGCGCCTGCGCGGCGTCAGGCGAACCCTATGGCGACGTCTCGGAGAGACCCTGCAGACACATGACTTGGACACCACGGTCGCGCTCGACGCGCTCTATCAGCACCCCCTCACCGCAGAAGCGGACCGGAGGCTACGCAGAGCGGTCAGGAACGGGGTCAGCGACGAAGACCTCGCCTCGCGCATCGCCTCGCTGCATCGCGACAACCAGCTCGTCATCCAATCGCGAACCGACAATGACTCGGTGCGCATCGTTAGCACTATGGGAGTTCGTCCATGAGCACAACGCGTCTCCTCGACCTCGTTGATGCGCGTGACTTTCGCACGTTGTTCATCGACGAGCTCGGCTGGAACAATCCTGACCAACCCGACCGAACCTTCTCTATTGAAGAACAAAGCCACACACTGACCCAGATCGCGGGTTACAAGGGCATGCGAATCTGGTACTGCCCCGACCTGCCGACTCGCAAAACGCAGCGGTCTCTGGATGAACTCATCGGCCGGGACAACCATGAGCGTCTAGTCATCTTCGCGAACGAGTCCCGTCAAGAATGGCGCTGGCCCCGCAGAGCGCAAACCGGCGGCGTCAACGCCAAGCTACTCGCGCATCAGCATGTCGTCGGCGATAGCGACGCGCACTTGGCCGGACAGCTCGAGGCTATCGCGATCGACTTCGAAGAAGATCTTCCCCTAGTCGAACTGCTCAACCGGATGCGCCAAGCCTTCGACTCTGAAGCCGAAGCAGCTTCCGTCCAAGCGGCGCGCCTCATGGGCACCCTGTACGCCGAGCTTGACCAGTCGAAGGTGCCCCCCCACGACGCTACCCTGCTCTTGGCACGGCTCCTGTTCCTACTCTTCGGCGATGACACAGGCATGTGGGGAAAGAAGCCCGATCTTTTCCATCGCTACCTCCTCAATCACACCAGTGACGTCACGCTGAACACTGACATGGAGGAGCTCTTCAGAACACTTGACACCCCGGACGCTAAACGCAAGCTCCCATCGGGCAGCTCCTTGACACCTTTTCCCTACGTTAACGGCGGACTCTACGCCGACCCCTTGCCGGTCCCACCCTTAGCGCCAAGGTTCCGTGAAGCCTTGCTGAGCGCCTGCGAGTTCGACTGGGCGATTATCTCACCAGCCGTCTTTGGCTCCATGTTCCAAACCGTGAAGGACAAGGACGCGCGCCGACACGGCGGGGAACACTACACCACCGAAGAGAACATTTTCAAGACCATCGGCCCTCTCTTCCTCGACGAGTACCAGGGCAGGCTTGAAAACGCCTGGGACAACAAGGCAGAGCTCACCAAACTCCACAATGATCTCGGCCGACTACGGTTTTTCGACCCGGCATGCGGCTGTGGAAACTTCCTCATCGTGGCCTACCGCGAACTGCGCGCCCTCGAACTGGAACTACTCAAGCGACGCAGACACCTCGACCAAATTAGCCCATCCCAGGCGGCTGGCGTCAAGCGGTCCCAGATGAGCCTCGATGTCACGGGAGAGATCAAGGTCACTCTGGACCACTTCTACGGCATTGAGATCGAGGAATGGCCAGCCCGCATCGCCGAGACCGCTATGCTCCTCGTCGACCAGCTAGCCAACCAGCGAATGGAGCAGGACTTCGGCCTGGCTCCTGACCGGTTGCCAATTGCCATTGCACCGACCATCCTCCACGGTAATGCTCTGCGTACCAATTGGGAAACAGTATGCCCTCCGGGCCCTGATGTGATCGTGTTCGGCAACCCGCCCTTCAGTGGACGAGGGGATAGGACCGCTGCACAAACTGCTGACCAAAAGTTCATTTGGGGCAAGCAGTACAACATCAATCTGGATTACGTCACGTGCTGGTACCTGAAGACGGTACGCTACTACGGCAACATCGCTAGTAGATGGGCCTTCGTGTCCACCAGTTCCGTGTGTCAGGGGGAGCCAGTCGCCACACTGTGGCGTCCTATCCTCGACGCCGGCTGGCGATGCCGGTTCGCTCACCGGTCGCTGCAGTGGGACTCGGAAGCGCCCGGGAAGGCTGCCGTACATGTGTCCATCGTCGGTTTTGATAAGGCGAAATCCTCACCGAAACCAACCTTGTGGACGTACCCCGCAGGTGGCCACGGTAATGGGACAGCGCACCTCGTCGCGCGCATCAATCCCTACCTCGTCGAGGGGCAAAACTTGCTCGTTGTTAAACATGTCAAGCCGTTGTCGCCGCAGCTGCCCGAGGCGGCGTTCGGGAGCATGCCGAACGACGGGGGAAACCTGCTCGTGGAGGTGGATGACTACCCAGAAGTAGCGGCCGACCCAGTTGCGGCCAAGTATCTTCGACGGTTCATCCAGGCCAAGGAGTTGCTTCACAACAGGCAGCGATGGTGCTTGTGGATGGTGGACCTCGACCCGGCTGATGTCGACCGCAGCGACATCTTGCGTACGCGGATAGAAGCCGTTCGCAAGCACCGAGCCAACAGCAAGAGCCCCACGACCAGTGCAAGGATGCATCCGCCGCACCTGTTTGGACAGATAGCTCAGCCCGACACGTCGTATCTTGGCATCCCGCGACACGTAAGCGAACATCGCCGTTTCTACGCGGCGACGCGATACGAAGCGGACACCATCTGCGGCGACGCAAACTTCCTTATCCCCGATCCCGACGGGTTCGCTTTGGGGGTAATCTCATCCACAATGTTCATGATTTGGCAGAAGACCATCGGCGGACGCCTCAAGTCAGACCTGCGATTTTCGAAGACGTTCACCTACAACACCTTCCCTCTCCCTAGCTTGACGGCGGACCAGAGGGTACTGGTTATTGAGGGCGGGGCACGCATCGTCGCTGCACGCGAGGCTCATCTTGGATCCTCCTTAGCAACCCTGTATGACCCATATTCCATGCCGAATGACCTCGTTGAGGCACATCGGGACCTCGACAAGGTCATTGACATGATCTTTAACATCACGAAATCGGACGACGCAGGAAGGCAGAGGACGCTGTTTCGGAAGTACGCCCAGCTCACAGGGCAAGGTGTCCTCCCTGAGGTCTAGTCGCTAGCATTCTCAGTCCGGGCATCAGCCCGTATCAGGCTGTTTATCCGAGAGGATGAAAGAGGTGGCCCTCTGTGCCCCGGAGAACGACATTGTCCTAACGAGCGAGTGTCATTCCCCGGGGTGGCGGGCTGTCGCCTTCCGGCGGCGCGGTTTCTACCTCCCTCGCTCGCGACCATCCTTGGAGCAACATAACGAGGCATCCTGCAAGTATTCGCAGGCGTTCGCCCGTCCAGCCTTCCTCGCCTGTGACCTGCGGATGGCATGACACTCTTGATAGTTGTCGCGAACTTCCACCGCTCGTTATTCATGACGCACGTAGCGGTAGGAGCACATCATTAGATGGCGACCCGAAGCTACGCCGTTCCATGCCAGCTTGTTGGATAGTCCTGTACTTGTCAGAACCCGTCGTATGTCAATCGATAAGCTCCGGACGACGGCTCACCAGTGCACGCTGAGCCGTCACCAAGCACTCGCGTAACTCCTTTGGCCAAAAGCCTCACCTGGATAGCGGTGACGGATGACGCTGTCTAGATCTCCGGCGCGGTTAACCAGGTCAGCTAGGGACTTGCGCCGCATCTCGAATGCGGCGAGGCCTTGGTCTACGGCGGCGTCAAGGTTGCCTTTCTTAGCGTGGATGATGCCGAAGTTTATGTGGGCGTCGGCTACGCGCATGGGGCGTTGCTGGGGCCGTCGGGACGGGTGTGGATCTAATTGGTTTCGAGGGCGTGTTCTTCGGCGCGGTCGTTGTCTTCGAGCCAGGTGTAGGCGGTGGCGGCTCAGAAGAGCCATTTGGCGTGGTCGAAGACGAAGTAATGGTCGGGAATGCCGAGGATGGGGAGCTTGGCGAGAGTGTCGGTGCCCCTTGTTGGGCTTTGTCGGCTTCATGGCGGTCCCCGACGCGCGCCAAACCCGCGGCCTCTTGCAGGATGAGTTGGACCATGGCGCTGGTTCGGCCGGCGACGGTTTGTCCAATGCGCACTGCGGTGACGACGTCTTCGTAGCGGCCTTCGACCAGGGCGAACCATACGGATATCTGGTAGGCCAGTCCGGCACCACCGGCTGGGGCGGCTTCGGCACCAGCACGAGCACTTGGGGGAGTGCCCGATGAACAGCTCCTGTTTGAAACTCTCAACGATCCGCCGTCTCGCGCCCGAGCTGCTGGTCACCGCGCGCACCCAGCGGCATAACCTCAGGCTTTGAACCTCTCTAGTTCTAGTGACGCTTCCTCACCGGCTCATCAGGAGTGTGGATCACGATGCGCCATCCGTTCGTCGATGACCCTTCGATCCGTACCTGGTCAATCGCACGAGGAGGGCCAGAAATCGTGATGTCACCTGCGAGGATCTTTGAGGTCACCTCACGGCTCGTGTCGATGACAGCGACAGGACGAGACGCTCGATCCATGAGGGAGAGCACTTCACTCTGGACATCTTCATCAAGTTCGGGCACTAGATGGCCCAGTGCCTCCAGCACCTCGGCTGGAGCCCCCCGCTCGACGCGATGGAGCACAGGAGCAACCTTCCCGGGAAGGTCATCAGCACAGTCTGCGAGGGCATCAAACAGAACGCCAGTACCCACGCTTGGCCTGCTGAAAACTTGGATGCCGAACGCCTGAGGAAAGTACCCGGCCTGGTTGGTAAGGCGATCACCGCACAACACTTGACCATCAGGCAGACCTGCGGCAACCAAGGCGCCTTTCTGCAGGTCACCGGGCTTGTCTAGCACGTTCGTTATAGCCGACAGCTTCACTTCGCCGGACTCTAACTCCTCAAGCGTAGCCCCATTAGGAGCCACCACCTGAAGCTTCAGGACACCGGCGATGCGCTGAGTTGCCGCCTCCGCTCGGAGGCACAACAGCAACCCAGCTGACGTTCTACCGTTCATGCGCTCTACTAGTCGCTTTGTAAGCAAATCGACGGATTTGAGGAAGTCTTCATCGTCCCCTAAGTACAGATGCCGAAATAGCACCTGTGCCTCCAAGTCCATGAAAACGCCGGGAGGAGGCGCGTCAGGCTTCGCCGCCATCCTCCACAGGGAGGCGATGTGATCATTTAGGAACTTCTCGACTTCACTTTCTACAGCTTGTAGCTGCGGCCGTCGAGTCGCAGCCCCTGGCGCCACCCTCGCGTAGGTCATGTGAGTGATGTCGAACATGGCAGTCCCTCCACTGTGTGCGCCTAACATTATCCACGACTTTGCCAGTAGATAGCACAGACAGGCTGACGCCAGAGAGGTCCACTCGTGTCACAGGGGTGTATCGCCACAAACCAGGACAATTGTGTCTGATTACGATTTCCGCTCGCTGTCTCCGACTGACTTTGAGTACTTCGTTTGTGATCTACTCAACACTGTGCTTGGCCTGCGCCTGCACTCCTATCCCCCTGGGCGTGATCAAGGGATCGACCTTCGACAGGTCGACGCCGGCGATAGGATCACGGTCGCTCAGTGCAAGCACTACGCAGGTTCGCCATGGTCGACTTTCCGTCGAGCCGCCCTGAAGGAGGCAGACAAGCCTGGCGCGGCGAGCGCCGATCGATACATCCTTGCGACCTCGTTCCCCCTTACGCCCCCGAATCATGCCGAGATTGTCAAGGAACTCCGCAAGCTCGGGCTTGCAGTGGACCACGACGACGTCTGGGGCCCGCGGGCGCTCAACGATGCCCTTGGCCTCCATGCCGAAGTCGAACGCCGGCACATCAAGCTCTGGCTCTCCTCCAGCACAGTATTGGAGGATTTCATCCACAGCCGCCGGTGGCGGCGCACGGAAGCCATTTTAGAAGATATTCTCGATCGGGTCAGGCTATGGGTGGAACCTCCAGCCTACGCGGAAGCACTTCACACCCTTGAGGAAGAGGGCATCTGTATCGTGGCGGGGCCTCCGGGGGCCGGGAAGACCTTTCTCGCTGAGATGATCGCGTTAGCGGCAGCACGTGATAAATGGGAGGTAGTCCATGTGGCCAGCGCACTTGAGGCCTGGGATCTTTTGCGGAAGGATGATACTCCCCGGCTTTTCTACTACGACGACTTCCTGGGGCAGGCCGAACTCAAGCCAACCGCTTCAGACGAGGGGCCTCACCTGGAATCCTTCATTGATCGCGTCCGAAAGCTGAGGCGACACAAGCGTCTGATTATAACCAGCCGAGAACAAGTGCTTCGGCAGGCCTCACTTTCCAATAGTGAATCACTCGCCAGGATCGCGGGCGCGCCGATGCCTCACATGATCGCTTTGTCAACATACGATCTTCAAACCAGGGCTCATATCCTGTTTAATCACCTATACTTTTCGGATATTTCGGACCATGAGCGCCGCCACCTTTCAATAGATAATCGGCTAATCAATCTCGTCCAACATCCCTCGTATAACCCACGCGTGGTTGAGGCCATCACAGGAAGGGTTCGATCGACAACAACAGGCCTCGAACTTTTGACGCAGCTCGGCGAAGCCTTGGACAACCCTGCCGCGGTTTTTAAGGTTAGCTTTAGAGCACTTAGTGAGTCCGCCAAAGAGGTATTGCTAACCATGGCAACGCTCCCGGCGCGGCCAATCCCTCTTGATTATCTACGGAAACTTAGTGGCCAGCCAATTACCTCTTTGACGTGGAAGGGAACATGGCAATCCCTTGAACCGGCTTGGGTGAACTTAACCGGTCAGGGTGCGGCAAAGTCCTTGGTGTTTGCGAACCCGGGATGCCGCGACTATGTGTTGAGCCTACTTGACGATGTCGACATGGCAAGCGAGCGAGTCAACCGCATTATGCACTTGAGCCAACTAGTCTTTCTGACTCAGGCTGCAGGCCTATTGCCGGGCCCTCTCCGATCTCAACATAGAGCCAATCGGGCCGAACTCGCTCACGTCCTGAGAAGCCGCAGCAAGGAGATCGCAAGCTTGATCGGGGACTTCGTTGCAAGTGAGCTATCTCCCAGCACCTCACAGACAGCGACCCTGGTGGTGCTCCGCGAGGCAGCCGCCCTCGTCGCGGTGTACGGCACGGCAGAAACATCTGCATGGCTCTGGGATCGGCTCTCGGTTATCGAGCGGCACGGGAAGAGTCTTCCAACTGTCGACGGGCTTGCCCTTGCAGCCCAGCTATGCGCAGTGCCTGCGGAGACATCTGACGCTCGCGACACCATGGTGAGGATTCTTGTCAGGAAATCGGTCGAAAACATCTCAACCTTGCGGGATTTGGACGCATATGAGGCGCTTCCTTCAAATCTGCAGGCCAGCGACATCCATGAGGTTGCGCAGAATAGGGCTATCTCTGTAATCACATCCGAATTGGACAATCTTCTTGGCTCGTCCATCGATGGGGATACAATGCGGGATACAGGGTTTGATCTGAAAGAACGTGCCGCTTGGTACGGGCACGAGGTAGAAATCGACGTCCTGCTCGACCGCGTCGATGACCTTATGTATACGGAAGAAAGCGACCCGATTGATTGGCCGGAAGCCGTGACTCCTCGCCTCGAATTTAAGCATGAAAGTGAAGCAATCAGGACGATCTTCAGGGGATTAGTGAATTGAGTGCGGCTACGACTATAGGCTGGATGCAGCGGGTTTATCGCGTGTCCAATACGGACACCCCCTTAGTCGAGAAGCTCCGGACGGAGGTTCGACAGTGCACGCCGCGCTCTCACGAATCGCTCGTGGAACTCTCTGGCTAGGTCTTCGCGCCGGTAACGGTGGCGGAGAACTCGATCAAGGTCTCCTGCACGATTGACGAGGTCAGTGAGGGACTTGCGTTCGATGTCGAAGGCGGCCAGGCCCTGCTCGACGGCGGCGTCCAGGTCGCCTCGGCGGGCGTGGATGATGCCGAGGTCTATGTGGGCGTCGGCTACGCGCATGGGGGCGTTGCTGGTGCCGTCGGGGCGGGTGTGGATCTGGATGGTTTCGAGGGCGTGTTCTTCGGCGCGGTCGTTGTCTTCGAGCCAGGTGTAGGCGGTGGCGGCGTAGAAGAGCCATTTGGCGTGGTCGAAGACGAAGTGGTGGTCGGGGTTGGTGGGGATGGGGAGTTTGGCGAGGGGTGTCGGCTCCTCGAGTGAGGGCTTTGTCGGCTTCGCGGCGGTCGCCGATGCGGGCCAGGCCGCGGGCTTCTTGCAGGGTGAGTTGGACCATGGCGCTGGTGTGGCCGGCGACGGCTTGCCCCATGCGAGCGGCGGTGACGACGTCTTCGTAGCGGCCCTCCACAAGGGCGAATCAGGCTGACATCTCGTAGGCCCAGGCCATGAGTTCGCCGTGGCCGACTTGGCGGCCCATCTCGTAGGCGGTGCGGCGGGCGGTTTCGGCTTCTTCGCGTTCGCCGAGGTCGTAGTGGACGCAGCCGAGCAGGGCGGTGAGCCAGCCGGTGATGACCAGGAGTTCGCGGTGCTGGTCGAGGGTGATGCGGCCGGACAGCAGCCGGCTGATCTGGGCCAGGCGTTTCTGTGTGCGGTCGCGCAGGGTCGCGGCGGGAACGACGGGGTAGGCGCGGCAGAGTAGGTCGACGGCTTCGGCGAGTGCTTCCAGGGTGCCGTTGCCGACGTCGGATGCCTGGAGTTGCTGGGCGAGTTCCATGGTGCCGTACAGGTCGGCTTCGGCTCTCAGGGCGTCTACCGGTGTGATGGTCACCGCTTCGATGATCTGAACTTGACCGCGGCGGTTCGGGCGGAAGCCGAGGTCTTCGACGGGTAGTCCGGTGAGTTGGGTGAGGGCGAGCCGGTAGGCGGTTTGGGGCCAGGAGACTTCGCCGGCTTCCCAGCGGCGGATGCGTTCCTCGTCGCAGGTCAGGCGGTCGGTGATCCCAATAGGCGTGCGGTTGACCTTGTCGGCCATTTCGGCGCGAGTCAGGCGGTGCTCGTTGCGCCAGGCTCTGAGCTGCACGTTTGGAATGTTGTCGGGCATTTGGTGCCTTCCTCCCGGCTGGGGGCTCAAGAGGGGGACTGTTGGGGGGCCGTTCGGGGGTCCTGTTGTCGCTTGTTTGCCGGTGGACTTGTCATCAAGCAACCACGGTACGTCACGCGGCCTCCCGCCACAGGGAACGTCGGAGCAACGAGGAGATGGCGACGGTGACCCGGCCACACGAGTCCAGCGACAACACGATCCCGTGTCCCTCTTGCCGGGGACGTGGGACCAAGCTGCGCAGCTCCCGTCGTGCCCTCCTGCTCGGCGAGAGCGGCGATGACGAGAGGTACGGAGAACAGGGATGTCTGGACTGCCTCGCAAGCGGCCGGGTCGAAAGGAACGCGAGATGAATCCCGTGATGCGCGCCGCTGCGGAACGGCTGCTCCAGGAGCAGCAACAGCAAGAGCACGAGGCCAGGCTGCTGGAGCAGTTGCGCAATGCGCTGCTGGCACTGAACGTGCGGGCCGAGCTGCGGGACAACGGCACTGCGCTGATGATCCCGCGTCCCCGGGTGGGGTTGCCGGTGTGGGTGTTCGTCGGGTTCGGCGGCGCCTACTTCTCCTGGCAGTCGGCCGAGAAGCGTCACCCGGTCGCCGACATGGAGGGCGCCGCCAACGTGCTGGCCGAGTACGCCGGCCGCTAGAAGACCGGCGCGGCGGGGCTGGGTCCCCGGGGCAAGGATGGGCTTGCTCGCGGGAGCGTCACCCCTGTCTCGTCGCGCCTTCCAGCTCCCGGCAGGCACAGAGCACGACGCACCGGCTCACCCCCCACCTTGCGTCCTTCCCCCGCGCTGCGCCTGCCGGGAGTCTGCGTTTCCGCCGCCTGTCCCAAGCTCGTGACAGGGACGGAAAGCCAAGTTAGGCTCTAACTTGGTAAAACAACCTGTCGGGTGATGGACGGTCGTAATGTCGCTAGAGTCCGTGCCGCCGAAGTACGCACAACTTGTGCAAGCCCTGCAACGACGCATCGAGTCCGGGGACTACCCGCCCGGCTCCATGCTGCCCAGCGAGAACCAGCTCATCAACGAGTTCGGTGTCTCCCGTCCCACCGTGGTCGCCGCGCTGCGGGTCCTGCGGGAGCAAGGGTGGGTGGAATCCCAGCAGGGCAAGGGGCGCTTCGTGCGCGGTCGTCCCGCCGTCACCGGAGCCGAGCAGCCCCGTCCCGGGCAGGCGTATCTAACCGCCCCGGAAGCCGCCTCGCCCGGTGAGGTGGTGCAAGCCGGAGCCGTGACCGTGCCCAACCGCATCGCCGCCCTGCTCGACCTTCCCTCCAAGAACAAGGCCTTCCTGCGTCGCCGTCTGATCGGGAAGGACGGTGAGCCGACCGAGGTCGTGTCCGTGTGGGTGCCGCTGGATCTGGCGGAGGGCACCGCGCTGACGCAGAGTGAACCGCTGGACCAAGGGCTTCGTGAGCATCTGCATTCCCGCAAGGGGGTGCGGTTCGACCATGTGGTGGAGCAGATCGTCGCCCGGATGCCGGCGGCCGAGGAGGCCAAGCAGCTCGGCATGCCGAAGGGGGCGCCGCTGCTGGTGGTGTACGGGGCGGTACGGGACGCTGCAGGGAAGGCGCTGGCCGCGGTCGAGGTGCTGCTTCCCGCGGATCGGCATGAGTTGCAGGACGTGTATCCGATCGGTTAGCCGAGTGTCACCACGCGAGCCCGCTTAGGTACTTGACCTACCAAGTGGGCTCGCTTATTCTCGAAGCACTTGATAGGTCGAGTGCCTGTCAGTCAACAGAAGGAGTTGCCTTATGGCTCTGCAAGGTCCCATCCCCGTCACCTTCGACATGGTCTTCCCGCACGGCTGCTACGTCGTCGGGGAGGTCGAGGCGGTCAAGGACTTCGACGCCTCCACCGGCGGCCGGTTCGTCCAGTCCCGCGACAAGAACAGCGGAGAGCTGATCTGGCAGGTCGCCGTCATGGACGCCGACCCCACCGTCAAGCCCGCACAGAAGACCGTCGCGGTCAAGATCCTGGCCCCGGTCCAGCCCGTCCCGCCAGCGCCCATGCCGGGGCTGCCGTTCACCCCGGTCGAGTTCGACCACATCACCGTCACCCCCTACGTCAACGGCAACGGCCGCCTGGCCTACTCGATCAAGGCCCGTGAAATGCGCGCGCCCCACACCGGCCCCGCCCTCCCGGCCACCCCGCCGCCCACCTCCACCAGTTCCACCTCCACCAAGCACGCCAACGCCTCCGGAAAGGACGCCGCCTGATGGCACGCCGCAGGACTGCCCGCATCAGCACGATCATGCTCAACACCGGCAGCGGTGCCCGAGCGATCAACCACCCCTACCCGGCCCGCACTCCGGTTCTGTCCCTGGACTTCGGCGCCCTGTCGGTCCTGGTCACCACCTCCACCGGGGACGAGGTCACCGCTTCGGACCTGGAGTTCGCCCGCCAGCTCGCCCACCAGGCCCACCAGTTCGCCACCTCCGTGGAGCGCTGCTACCACGGCCTGCCCAACGGACGCGGGGTGGCAGCGTGAGCGACAACCAGCGTGAGCCGTACACCCACCTACGGGCGTCCATCGACGACGGGACCACCCGCCTGGACCTGTCGTTCTACACCCCCGAGCTGGCCGTCACGGTCTTCTGCGTCGACCAGCAGCGGGCTTGCCTGGACATCTCCAGCCGCGAGGGCCAGGTGAGCATCTCCAGCACCGGCGGCGGCTCGGTCACCGAAGCCGACATCGGCCTGGCCCGTGAGCTCGCCCATGCGGCGGCGCGCTACCTGTCGGAGTGCGAGCGCCTGTACGCCAGGCGCCACATGGACCTCGGCTTCACCCGAGCCGAGGCCTGACATGCGGCGGGGCCGCTGGAACTGCTACTTCCGGCGGCCCCTGATCTCCCTGGACACAACATCAAGAGAGGGCTCCAGCCTAATGTTCAAGAAGCTTCCCGGCGATGAGACGGCGCGCTTGGTCTCCACCACGCCGGACACCGCCGTCGTCTTCCGCCCGGCCGTCGTCCAGACCCCGGCCGTCCTGACCGTCGCCATCGCCGTCTGGCGCATGCTCACCGGTGCGCTCGGCCTGGTCTGGCGGCACCCGATCGCGCTCACCATCACCGCAGGCCTCGGCGTCATCTGGACCCGATACGGCTACCTGCACGTCCTCACGCTCGCGGGCCTGGCTATCGCGACTGGCGTCTCGTGGGCACTGGTCGACCGGCCCTCGTTCCTGCGGCTGGTCGGCTGGCCCCTGCTGGCCTGGTGGCGTTTGGTCACGGTCTACCGGCGTCACTGGCAGCCGGTGATGATCGTCTCCGGGCTGGGACGGTATCTGCGGGGGCGCGACTGCCTTCCTCGGCTGCTCGCCGTCACCTGCACGCCGTGGGCGGACCTGGTCACGGTGAAGATGCTGTCGGGGCAGGCCGTCACCGACTGGACCGACCGCACCGAGCATCTCGCCCATGGGTTCGGTGCCACCTCCTGCCGGATCACCGTCCAGCGCTCCGGCCGACTCCAACTCACCTTCCCGCGCAGCGACCCACTCGCCATCCCGCTCCCGGCCATCCCCATACCTGAGACAGCTTCGGCTGGGCCGGTACAGGTTGGCATTCAGGAGAACGGCCATCCGTGGCTGCTCAAGCTGCACGGCACTCACGTCCTGGTCGCCGGAGCCACCGGGGCCGGCAAGGGCTCGGTGATCTGGTCGGTGATCCGTGGCCTGCTGCCCGCCGTCCGCGTCGGGCTGGTGCAGGTGTGGGCGCTGGACCCCAAGCTCATGGAGCTGTCCTACGGCCGCGCCATCTTCGGCGACCGCTACGCCGCCGACCCGGACGCTTGTGCCGATCTGCTGGATGCGGCGGTCAAGGTCATGCAGGAGAGGGCGGGCCGGTTCGCCGGCGTCCAGCGCAACCACACGCCCACCGTAGAGGACCCGTTTGTCCTGGTGGTCGTCGACGAGGTCGCCTTCCTGACCGCCTACCAGCCCGACAAGCACCTTCGCCAGCGCGTCACCGCTGCTCTCGCCACCTTGACGACCCAAGGGCGCGCGGTCGGTGTCGGCGTGTTGGCCGCGCTGCAGGACCCGCGCAAGGAGGTCATGAACATCCGCAACCTGTTCCCCGACAAGATCGCCCTGCGGCTGGACGAGTCCGAGCAGGTGGACATGGTCCTCGGCGACGGAGCCCGGGACAGGGGAGCACTCGCCGACCTCATTTCACCCCGCCCGGAAGCCGGGGCCGGCATCGGGTACGTGCGCCTGGAGGCCAGCCCTGACCCGGTCCGGGTGCGGGCAGCGTACGTCTCTGACGCCGACATCCGGGCGATGGCCGCCGAGTTCGCCCCGGTGGGTGAGGCCGTATGACGCTGACTCACTTCCTCGACGGCCTGCGTTGCGAGGTGTGCCGCTGTCTCAATGTCCTGTGGCTGGACCCGGCGTGCGGGCTGGTCGCGTGCCAGGAGTGCGGACAGACCGCCGTGACGCTTCCGGCCGAGGACGGCGGTGGTGATCGATGACCAATGCGAACGACCGGTCGCTGCCTCGGGCGGTGCGGATGGCGATGCCGCTGGCGCGGGATGTCGTCGAGCAGATCGCCAAGCAGTACGGCGTGTGCATCCGTCCCGTCGCGCTCCAACGGCTGGACATCGCGACCGGCAAGTCGGAGATCATCGATGTTCCCTGCGGCGCGACGCTGGAGTCCAAGTGCCCCTCCTGCGCGAAGCGCAACAGGCAGCTTCGGATGGCGCAGTGCCGAGAGGGATGGCACCTGGAAGCCGAGCCGATCAACACCCCGGACGAGGCGGACGACTATCAGCGCTGCCTGGTCGAAGTTCGGGCCGACGCTCAGGTGTGGCGGGATCAGGCCGAGGCCGCTGGCGAGTCCACCGAAGAGTTGGACGCCGCGATCATCGAGCTGGACGAGGAGATCAACGATGCCGGGATGCGTGGCAACGTCCTCGGCCGGACGACGGGCAAGCGGTGCCGGTCGACCAAGCGGCGCCAGGATACCCCGGACCTGCCCAGGCGCAAGATGAGTGCCTCGACCCTCGGCCGGGTGTTCCATGCGACGGACGGCAAGATCTTCCGTCCGTCGATGTTCCTGACCCTCACCCTGCCGTCGTACGGGCGCATCGAGGACGGCGTCCCCATCGACCCGAGCACCTATGACTACGTCCGAGCGGCTCGGGATGCGCTGCACTTCTCCAAGCTGGTGGATCGGTTCGTGCAGAACCTGCGCCGGGTGGCCGGCTTCGATGTGCAGTACTTCGCCGCCGTGGAACCGCAGAAGCGGCTTGCCCCGCATCTGCACATGGCCGTCCGCGGGACGCTGCCGCGTGCGGAGATCAAGCAGATCGCTGCGGCGACCTACCACCAGGTCTGGTGGCCTTCAGTCGATGAGGTGAAGTACGAGGGCTATCACCTGCCCGTCTGGTCCGATGGCGTCGGCTACCTCGACCCGGCCACGGGAGAAGTCCTGCCGACCTGGGATGAGGCGCTCGACATGCTCGACGCTCACGAGGGGGCGGAACCGCTGCACGTGGTGCGCTTCGGCAGGCAGGTCGATGTCCAAGGCGTGCTCGCCGGGACCAAGGATGCCGACCAGTGCATCCGGTACCTGTCCAAGTACCTCACCAAGTCCATCGGCGACACCCTCGACCCGGACAACCAGGCTCAGCGGCTCCACGCCGAACGGCTGGCGGATGCGCTGCGGTTCGAGCCGTGCTCGCCAACCTGCCCGAACTGGCTGCGGTTCGGGGTGCAGCCCAAGAGCGCGAAGGCAGGCATGGCTCCGGGCCGGTGCCGGGGCAAGGCGCACAAACCGGAGCACCTGGGCTACGCGGGTCGGCGGGTCCTGGTGTCGCGGAAGTGGTCGAACAAGACGCTGACCGAGCACAAGCAGGACCGGCGTACCTGGGTTCTGGATGCCCTCGGCGTCGCAGACGAGCCGGTCGACCCGCACCGCTATGTCTGGCGTCCCGTCCCGCATGGCGATGCCAACGTGCCACCCCTGGCCCTACGGCTGCTGCGGTCGGTTCATGAGCGGCAGCGGTGGCGCAACCACATGAACCAGCTGCAGGCGCAAGGAGACGGACAGGATCTTTCGGCAACTGAAGGGAAAGCTGCATGAGCAAGCGTGACGAGCTGATGACCGTTCCCGACATC
Source organism: Sphaerisporangium rhizosphaerae (assembly GCF_042665155.1). Taxonomy (NCBI): domain Bacteria; kingdom Bacillati; phylum Actinomycetota; class Actinomycetes; order Streptosporangiales; family Streptosporangiaceae; genus Sphaerisporangium; species Sphaerisporangium rhizosphaerae. Next base: position 225,571 of record NZ_JBHTCG010000013.1, read on the forward strand.
CTCACCGAGCTGGGCGGGGTCTCCCTCCGCACCTTCTACCGCTGGCGGGAGATTGGAAAGGCGCCCAAAGGCTTCAAGCTGCCCAACGGCGAGATCCGGGTCTACCGGAGCGACTTCGAGGCCTGGCTGGAGACGCTGCGGGAAGCCGCATGACGACCAGCTATGACGTCAAGTTCTGGGACATCCGCCGGAACAAGTCGAGCAAGACGGCGTCGTACGAGGTGCGCTGGAAGGTCGGCGGCAGGGAGAAGTCCAAGACTCTTCGCACCAAGGCCCTGGCCGAGAACTTCCTGTCCGACCTGCGGCAGGCGGCTCGGCGCGGAGAGGCTTTCGACGTCGAGCGCGGGCTGCCCGAGTCGCTGGTCAAGGCCAAGACCGCGCGGACCTGGCTGGAGTTCGCCCAGGCGTATGTACTGGCCAAGTGGCCGCACTCTGCGGCCAAGTCGCGCGAGGGCATCACCGACACGATGACCGGCGTCACGCTCGCCTTGCTGCGAGACCGGCCGGGTAAGCCCGAGCTTCGGGTCTTGCGGTCGGTACTGCGGGGGCATGTCTTCCTGCCCGATGGCCGGCGGGGGAGTCTGGACCCGGAGCACGCCGTAGCGCTGCGCTGGCTCCCCAGTGCTTCGCTGCCCATGGTCGAGCTGAAAGAGGCCAAGACCGTGCGGGCCGTGCTAGAGGCCCTGTCGGTCACCCTCGACGGGACGCGGGCCGCTGACTCCACCTTCCGGCGTAAGCGGGCGGTGTTCCATCATGCGTTGGAGTACGCCGTCGAACTCGGGGATCTTTCGGCAAATCCGCTGGACCGGGTGAACTGGAAGCCCGCCAAGGTCTCGGGAGAGGTGGACCGGCGGGTCGTGGTCAACCCGGCGCAGGCTCGGGAACTCCTCGTGGCCGTCACGTATGTCGGACGGTCGCGCGGGGCGATGCTCGCCGGGATGTTCGCCTGCATGTACTTCGCCGGCCTTCGACCTGCGGAGGCGGCGGGGCTCCGGGAGAAGGACTGTCATCTTCCGGCAACTGGGTGGGGCCTACTGACCTTGGAGGAGACGCGGCCAGAGAGCGGGCGACGGTTCTCCGACTCGGGGAGCACCCATGATGTCCGCGGGCTCAAGCAGCGTCGGCGCAAGGCCATCCGGGATGTGCCGATCCCGCCGGAGCTGGTGCGCATTCTTCGCGAGCACGTTGAGCTGCACGGCACCGCGGCTGACGGCCGGCTCTTCCGGACCGCGACTGGCGGCGTCTTCTCCACGACGGCGTACGCCAAGGTCTGGAAGGAGGCACGGACGTATGCGCTGATACCTGATCAGGTCGCGTCGCCCCTGGCCGGCAGGCCGTACGACCTGCGCCATGCGGCCGTCTCGCTCTGGCTCAACGCCGGCGTCCCAGCACCGGACGTGGCCGAACGGGCTGGGCACAGCGTGGACGTGCTGCTCCGTGTCTACGCGAAGTGCGTCGACGGGCAGCGGGAGATCGCGAACCAGCGAATAGCCGAGGCGCTGTCGGCGTGAGGACGATCTACCATCGGAGGGTTGCGGTCATCCCGTGGCCCTCTGTTTTTATGCCTCTGACCTGGGAAAACGTCGCTGCATCCATCCCGTGTATATCCCGTGAGGGGTGGCTGGGAGCTGCTTTGGGTGGCATCCGGCTGCGGGTGGGGGCGGTCGGCGATCAACGTAAAAGACCAGGTCAGCGGGTGGGTGACCTGGTCTGGGAGGCGCGCCCTGCAGGATTCGAACCTGCGACCGTCGGATTAGAAGTCCGATGCTCTGTCCAGCTGAGCTAAGGGCGCTCTCGGATAATTGTGCATGATCTGCGGAGCGCCCGCGTACCGCTTGGTCGGTGGCGTGCCCTCCCGGGTGTGCTTCGCAATGGATTGTATGGGCTGGTGGGCGGCGGGGTTGGTGATCAGGCGTAACAGGCCGCGTACGGCAGGTGTTCTCGAAGTGTAGGCATGGGTGGGGACGCGGCGGTGGGTGCTGTGACGGGTTATGGGCGAGGGTAGGGCCGCACCGGTCGTCCGTGGGTGCTGGTGGATGTTGTTTGGCACCGTCGCTTCCGGGGGGTGGGGTGTTGAGTGTTGTCTGCCGTCGTCGCTTCGGGCGTGGTGCTGGCCGGCGGGGACGGGTGTGGCTGGGGCTGGGGGAGGGGTGATCTTTGGGGTTATCGTGGCGTTCGTGCGTGGTGGCGGGAGAGTGTGGATTGCGGCGGTGGTGTCGTGAACACGGCGTGGGTGGTGTGGGGTGGGCTGGTCCTCGGGTCGTTCGCCGTGCTGGAGACGATCGCGCTCCTGAACCACCGCGAGGGGGACACGCTGTCGGAACGGCTCCGTGAGTGGCTGGGCATCTACCCGGTCAAGCATTGGCGTCTCGCCGCCAGCGCGGCCCTGCTGGGGTTTCTGGTCTGGTTCGGCTGGCACATCGTCTTCCAGCAGTAGGTGTCGGGGTTGAGTCCCCGCTGCTCGGACGTGCGCCATGCGCCGCATCAGGGCGCCTCATGCCCGCATCGCTCCCTGGGCCATGTCCGCATCGCTCCCTGGACAAGGGTGCGCCGGATCGGCTTCTGGCGTGGTGCGGGCCCTGCCGCGCCTTCGGGCCATCTTCGAGTGATCGCCCCCGGGTGGGAGATTCCGATGGAAGGGCGACGTGCGGCTCGGGTGGCCATTGATCACGTGGAAGGGTCCTGCCGGTGGACCGCTGTGACGGTGCGGTCCACCGGCGGGGTGGGGCGTTTTGGGGTTGGACCGCCGGCAGGGTGGGTGGGGTGTTCCCGGTTGGACCACCACCAGGGGTGGGGCGTTCGGGGGTCGGACCCCCGGCGGGGTTGGGGTCTTCGAGGTTGGACCGCCGGGGATGAGGTGTTCGGGAGTTGGACCCCCGGCGGAGGTGGGGCGTCGGGGTGGGCGTTCGGGGTTAGAAGTTCTTGGTGCGGACGGACCAGGGGGACTTGTTGGCCAGTTCGGACAGGATGTACGAGCGGGCCGTGGCGTTGCCGTTGAGGGTCATGTCGAGGAAGTGGACCACCGCGGTCATGCCGTCGGTCCGCTGGGAGCCGGTGATGAAGCCGGTGTGGCCGGCCTGCGGGTGCTCGGCGAGTACGGCGGGCACCTGGACCAGGTCGTAGTTGGCCCGGGTGTTGTCGTAGGCGATGTCGGAGGACCCGCCGTCCATGAACAGCACCGGGCTGTGCAGCTTGTTGAGCTCCGAGCGGGAGTAGCCGAAGGAGCCGTCGGCGAACAGGCCGCTGTCGAGGGAGATGACGCTCTTGACCCGCGAGTCGGCGCCGGCGACCAGCGCTTCGAGTCCGCCGCAGGAGTGGCCGGCGGTGGCGACCTTGGACAGGTCGAGGCGCTGGTAGAGCGCTGAGCCGCTGCGGGAGTTCTCCTGCTGTGCCCAGCTGATCGCGTCGGTGAGCAGCGACGGGATCGGGTTTCCGCTCGCCACGCCGTTCGAGGAGCCGTCGACCGACGCGGTGTCCACGACGACGAAGCCGTGGGCCGCGATGAAGGTGAGTATCTGGACCACTTCGCTGCCGTCGGTGTGCGCGCAGGCGCCGTTGCCGAAGGCCAGGACGGGCAGGGTGCCCTGCACGGACGCCGGGTTGGACGGCCGGTACACGGTGTAGCGGTTGGTGCCGTAGGCGCCTTCACGGGTCACCGAGTAGTTGTTCTCGATGGCCGGACGGCCCGGCGAGGTGGGGGTGGGGGTCGGCGTGGGGGTCACGGTCGGCGTCACCGTCGGGGTGGGAGTGGGGGTGGGGGAGCTGGTGCCGCCGCTCCAGGTCCACTTCTGGTTGTTGCCGCCGTGGCAGGTGTAGAGCTGGATGGTGGTGCCGTTGGCGGTGCCCTGTCCGGTGGCGTCCAGGCACAGGCCGGACTGTACGCCGGTGATGGAGCCGTCGGAGTTGTAGCGCCACTGCTGGTTGGTGCCGCCGTGGCAGGAGTAGATCTGGATCTTGGCGCCGTTGCCGCTGCCGCCGGCGTCCAGGCACTTGTTGCCGTAGACCCGGATCTCACCGGCCGAGGTGGAGGACCAGGTCTGGTTGGTCTGGTTGTTGCAGTCCCACAGCTGGACGCCGGTGCCGTCGGTGGTGGAGGCGTTGGGCACGTCCACGCATCGGCCGGATGCGACACCCTTGATCGGACCGCTCCCGCCGCCACCGGGACCAGTGGGAGTGGGGGTCGGGGTGGGGGTCACCGTCGGCGTCACCGTGGGAGTGGGGGTCGGCGTCGGGGTGGGGTTGGGAGTGGCCGAGTTGAGGGCGTTGAGGACCGAGGTGTAGGCCTGCTTCTTGTTGCCGTTGCTGTCGAACAGCAGGGGGCTGGTGTTGGCGCCGAGCCAGGAGTCGCTGTCGCGTACGCCCCAGACGGTGATGCCGACGCAGCGGGACACCGCAAGGCAGTCGTTGGCCACCGACTGGTAGGTCTGCGCGGAGCCGCCCTGGATGTCCAGTTCGGTGATCG